>JBHHWX010000092.1:0-15106 GCA_046756745.1 bacterium
CTCACTGGACGGGGTGCGAATTTACTCTCTGCCAATCACGGATCATTCACCCGTCACGGTTCTCGCAAAAGGGGATACCGTAGATGTCCTGGGGATGAGGGGCGGCTGGATCAAAGTGGGGTTTGCAGGTGGCGTTAAAGGGTGGATGCAGGGGCAGGTTCATCAAAACCGTACCCGGAGACCGGACTCAAACAGGTTGACGGCTCACAAAAAGCGGGAACCTGTTGGACTCAACAGTCCGCCTCGGAACAAGCTGAAAATCGTGGACGCCAGACCGCTCTTAAACACAAACGCGCAGCCTGTTTCCGAGGTGCATGAACTCTATCCATTTATGGGTGTATACGCGCCGGACCGTTTTCAGAACTCGTTCGCGGTGGGCATACGCTACGAACATCATGTCGATAACCGGTTATCGCTCGGGGCGACGCTCGGTTTTGCTAAGGCCGGGCAGGAGTTTGTTCAGCAGGCTTTGGGGGCGGCGCCCGAACAAGGAAGCTCGGCAGTGATTTTCTATAGCGGCCGGGTGACTCATATTTTCCCGTTCGGCCGGATTATTCCGTACGTGGTTGCAGGGCTGGGAGTGACGCGCCAACACTCGGAATCCAATTTGACTTTAAGTCTGGGGTTCGGGGCAAAATTTCCCATCGGGGAAAGAACTTATTTACGCTACGAATTCAACGATCATATTTTCACCAGCGGCGAGAACAACACCGCCTGGACGAACAACAACTTGGAGTTTTCAGCGGGTATTTCGTTTTTTTTACAATAGCATCTATGCGAGCCCCCCATAACATCCCTCCTACTAATTGAGCCAGAGGCCCGTATCGAAATGATTCGGGCCTTTTTATTTTAACGTGTTAAATTCTTCAGTTGTAATACCAGCGTCTTTAAGTATCTTGCGAAGAGTACCGCGTGCGATATCTTTACCTTTATAGTATAACCAGTAAAGTCTTGCACAAAGAGGAGATATAAACGCCGTCTTCATCTTGCTCAACTACGATTCTAAACTTGTACGTGCTCATGGTTCTCTCCTATGCAAATAGTGACTAGGCATTGCAGCTTTCAAAACGAATATACTAATTAATCGTTCCTATAACAAGACTATTTTAGCCTCCCAAAAGCATCTTTGGGGCGGTATTTGGTTTGTAAAACGGATTCCGGAGGTGGTTAGGTGGGACGGGAATGATGCCACGTACCTAGAAAGTCTTGGCAGTCAAGGACGCACTCACAGCTTAAGGAATGGCTATAAGGCGTCCCTGACATTTACCCTCGAAAGCGCGTGGCACCGAGGAATTCTTGCTAACTTATCAACTTAAACTGCACCGGGATCGATACCCAAACCCGGATCGACCTATCCCTTTGTTTGGCAGGGTGCCATTTAATTTTCATAATCGCTTTTATGGCTGATTCTTCAAAGCCCATCTTTGCAGGCTTCGCTTTTAAAATCTCCGCCCTTTCACTCCTACCGTCTTTGCTGACCAGAACTTTCACAAAGACAATGCCTTCGATATTCGCCGCTTGTGCCAAACGCGGGTAACGCAGATGCCGTGCCAGCTCAGCCAGTCCGCCGATAATTTCAGGCGCTTCATCATAAGCCACAAATATCTCCATGTCATCATCTTCACTCGGTGGAGCCGGTGGTGCAGGGATGTCCGAAAAGTCCAAATCTGTTGAAGCGATGGTTAAATCTTCCGGAACGGATTCTTCATCCGTGGGGATCGGAAGGCTGGGGCGCACCGGCGGCGGAGGTTTGCGGAACTGCTGCGTTTGTGGGATGTCAGCGACTTCGATCGAGATATCCACTTTATCAATCGTCGACGCTGTTAACGAGATGTTTCGTCCTATTTGGACCACCGTGATTAATAGAATCAAGGTGATGGCAAATGCAGCCTCGAAAGTCCTCTTATAGTGCGCTTTGAGATTGGCTTCCGGATTCTTACTTCTCACGAGCTTCTTAGATTTGACGAGCTCTGTAAAATACTCGCGCGTCTCGCGATTCATACTACTTTCCTCTCCACCTTCGCTTGAAAAAACGCTGAATCGACCTTTATTCTGAATCATATACTTACACTCCAATTCATCTAAGTTTAACATACTGCGTTAGGGCTTAATTACGTGAGATATGATTCAGAGTTTCACGGAACCTGTTGTTGTGAAATCATTGAATGACCTTGGTTGAAAAACTCTGTCAGGGTTACAGACATTTTTGTAAAACTCTAACCCTGAAAGAGTGATCAATCAACAGAATCATTGAATTCGCGCGATATTATCCGTAAATTTAAAAAAATTGTTGTTAACCCGGAAAAGTTCTCTTATGTTTCAGCCCGCTTTTATCAACAAATTTCAATCTTTGGAGACCCCGTTTTATTTCTACGATATTGACGTCTTGGAACAAACCTTAGGCCGTTTGCAGCAATTCTGCGGCAAAAGCGGCTACAAAGTTCACTATGCTTTGAAAGCGAATGCCAACGAACGCATTCTTGAAAAAATTAAGGCGTGTGGTTTTGGCGCGGACTGTGTCAGCGGTAACGAAGTAAAGCGGGCGTTGGCAATCGGCTTCCCACCGGAGAAGATCGTTTTTGCAGGAGTGGGAAAAACCGATGCCGAAATCCTGACGGCGCTGGAAAATGATATCTTCTGCTTTAATTGTGAATCGTTGCAAGAAATAGAGATCATCGACCGTCTTGCAGGCGACAGCAAGAGGACCGCCGGAATCGCCCTGCGCATCAATCCCAATGTACCGGCGCAGACGCATGATTACATCACCACCGGGCTGGAGGAGAATAAGTTCGGAATCCATTTCAGGGAGATGGAGAAGGCGCTGGCCTTGTTCAAACAACGTCATCACATTCGTTTGCTGGGATTGCATTTCCATATCGGCTCCCAAATCACGCACATGAGTGTGTTTCAGGATTTCTGTGTGAGTGTGAACGAGATTCAACGCCGGTTGCTGGATCGCCCGATTTCCATCGAACATCTCAGTCTTGGCGGCGGTTTGGGAGTGGATTATCACAATCCTGATTTTTTACCTGATTTTGAAAATTATTTTGAGGTGTTTCGTCAATTCTTAGAACCACCGCCCGGACAGAGCATCCATTTTGAATTAGGCCGATCCGTAACCGCTCAATGTGGAAGCCTGATGTGCCGGGTCCTTTACGTCAAAAAAGGCATGGAAACCACCTTCGTCATCCTCGACGCCGGCATGACCGAGCTCATCCGCCCGGCGCTGTACCAATCCTATCACAAAATCGAAAATTTAACCAGCACGGGGCCGCCGGAAGAATACGATGTGGTCGGCCCCATCTGCGAATCCTCCGACTGCTTTGGCAAAGCCGTCACCTTGCCTCAAACCCGGCGCGGCGATCTGATCGCCATTCGCAGCACCGGCGCCTATGGGGAAGTGATGGCCTCGCGGTATAATTTGCGGGATTGGGCGCCAGCAGTTTTCTCGGACAAATTTTAACGAGGACACGTTTATTCGCTTTACGCAGACTTATTATACGGATTTTGGGGGCACGAAAAGTATAGACCATCACGTGAAGCTTCTTACCGATAAAACCAAGCGCTACCCAATCACTTATATTTTCGACAACGAGGGAAATCTCAAAGTATAATCACCTCATACTTTTGTTACGTCAAGATTATCCTATTCGTCATGTATATTTTAGTTAGGTGCGTTAACATAAGGATTTTTGTCGCCAAGTTAGTCGTCCCGACAACTCACCTCTTGATTTTTCCGCATTCAGTTCGTACATTCCACCTTCATATTCTCACCTTTTCCACACATCCAAAACCGTTAGGGAGGAGCAAAATGAAGACCCAAACCATTCTGCGCTGTGTTTTATCTGTGATCATCCTCACAGCTCTGAGCTCTTTTGTTTCTGCTCAGGAAAACGACCCGGTGTACAGACAAAAAATCAAGGAGTTTACCACCGACGAGAAATATCTCAATGAGATGGTGGACCACCTGCCGCTGTCCGAGAGCGTGCCGTCGCCATTGCAGCATTTCGGCGACATTATCGGCGCGCCCGGAACCCTGCACAACACAGACCAAATCTACGGCTATTATCGCGCGCTGGACGACGCCTCAGCCAGAATCATGGTACGGAATATCGGCGCGTCCGAGGAGGGACGCGATATGCTGGAGGTCATCATCGCTGACGAAAACACCCTCGCCGATATCGAGACCTACCGCAGCTATTTGAACCAACTGGCAGACCCGCGCGCTTTGTCCGAAACACAGGCCGGGGAGATTGTGGCGAAGGCTAAACCCATCTACTATTTCACCGCCGGGCTGCATTCTCCGGAAACCGGTTCGCCGGAGATGCTCATGGAGCTGGCCTACCGCCTAACAGTGGAGGAGTCGCCGATGATTCAGGCTATCCGCAACAACGTCATCACGATTCTCATGCCCGTGGCAGAGCCGGACGGCCGCGACCGCATGGTGGACATTTACAACTACCGGAAAGCGAACAAAGACGTGGGGCCCAACTTGGTGTACTGGGGGCATTACGTGGCTCATGATAACAACCGCGACGGCTTTGGCCTGTCCCTGGCGTTGACCCGTAACATGCTGAAGTCATTTCTCTACTGGCATCAAACCATTTGGCACGATCTGCACGAATCGGTGCCGTATCTTTACACATCCACCGGCACCGGTCCTTATAATGAACACATCGATCCCATCACCATCGACGAGTGGCATAATTTGGCGCACGAAGAGGTGTCGGAGCTCACCAAACGCGGCATGCCCGGCGTCTGGACACACGGTTTTTACAACGGCTGGGCCGCGAATTATCTCATGTGGATCGCCAATACGCGCAATGCCACAGGCCGGTTCTACGAGACGTTCGGCAACTCCATCGCCGATACCAAAGAACGCAAATTGCAAAAGCGCGGCACCTCGATCAAATGGTACCGCTCAAATCCACCGCTCAAGAAAACCATGTGGTCCTTACGCAATAACATCAATTACATGCAAAGCGGCGTGCTGGTTGCCTTAAAGTACACTGCAGATAACCGCCGCGACTTTGTCGAAAATTTTTATCTGAAGACAAAAAATGCCATTAAGAAGGGCAAAGAAGAAGCGCCGTTTGCCTGGGTAATTCCACACGAACAGCGGCGCTCGATCGCCACCATCAACTTTATCAATCTGCTCATGCAGCAAGGTTTGGAAGTGCATCGATCCAGTCAGAAGCTAAAATGGTCGATAGTAAGTGAGAAGAAAAAAAAACCGGAAACGCCCACTAACGGCAAAACCAAAAACAACAAAAAGCCAAAAACAAAGTCCGCGCCCAAGGACTCGTATGTGATCCGTATGGATCAGCCTTACCGGACGCTAGTGCAGGTGTTGTTAGACATACAGAATTTCCCGAAAGACGAACGGCCGCCGTACGATGACACCGGGTGGTCGCTGCCGCTGCTGCATCAAGTAGAAGCCTTGCGTGTGAATGATGCCAAAATTCTCGACGCAAAAATGACGCTTCTCACCGAACCGGTCAAAATCACCGGCGGTATCGAGGGCAAAGGCAAGCCGTATTACGCGATCGACAACAACACCGACGATAATGTCGCGGCCCTCCGGTTTAAATTATCGGACGTAAAAATGCTGGCTGCGGAGTCTGCTTTCAAGTCCGGCAAACGGCAATTTGCCGCCGGTTCGCTGCTCATTCCGGTCGCTGACAACCCTGACGACGCCTTGCAGCGTTTGCAGAAAACAGCGGAGGAGCTCGGTTTGACGGTGCACGGTCTTTCCAAAAAACCGGCGGTGGACACACACGAAGTGGAAACGCCCCGTGTGGCCCTAATGCACACTTGGGTGTCCACGCCGCAAGACGCCGGGTGGTGGCGTTTCGCATTCGATGAGATCGGCATCCCGTACACCTACCTCTCCGAGCAGGATTTCGCCACGCAGGATCTCTCAAAGTTCGACGTCATCATCATGCCGCGTACTTGGGCCTCGCCGCAACGCTTGGTTGCCGGGACCTCGGGCGCCGGCGAAGCGATTCCGTGGAAAACCAGCGCCGAGTATCCACATATCGGACACATCGATCAGACCGACGATATGCGCCGGGGCATGGGCTATGATGGCGTGAAAAATATCAAGGAATTTATCGAGCACGGCGGTGTATTTATCACCGAAGGCACAACGTCGGCGTTTCCCATCGACCTGGCCATCACGCGCAACATCAGCATCAAGCGGACAAAAAATGTGCTGGTCCGCGGCAGCGTGCTCAAAGCAAAAATCACGGACAAGCAAAGCCCGATAACCTATGGCTATGTGGATACGTTGGCGGTCTATTTTAGCCAGGCGCCGGTTTTTAAAATCAACAAAAATGTCGGCGGTTTCCGGACGCCGGATTGGTTGAAGGATGAGATATGGGCAAAAGAAGTGCCGCGGGTGGTGATGAGTTTCCCGAAAAAGAAGATTCTGCTCAGCGGCATGCTGCGCGGCGAGAAGGAATTAGCCGGCGCGCCGGCCGTGGTGGATGTGCCGGTGGGTCAGGGTCACGTGGTGTTGTTTGCTATCCGGCCGTTTTGGCGTTGGGAAACCCGCGGCAGCCACGCCCTGGTCTTCAACACCATGCTGCACTGGAATGATCTGCGCACCGGCTGGCCGGAACGCAAAGAGGAAGAAGAGGAAGAAACCCCGGCGCATTTTCAAGAAGGCTGGTGGGAGAATTATTAAGTTACTATGCTTCTTCCAAGACTTCGCTTGAAAAAAGTGGCTCCATTGGAGCAGTTGTCATTTTAACAATTGAAACACACTAAGTAGGCAGTTGGCAATAGGCAAAAACAGCGCATCTTTTTAATTGCTTACTGCCAACGGCCTACTTATCTCCGGGATTCTCAACTTCGGCCCCAGGCAGCGTGAATCCCCAAAACGTATTGAAAGGAAAGCGAAAATGCATCTGAGACACGTATGCTCACAACTCTTATTCTTTTTACTGTTAACTGTTGATCCGGCTCTGGCTAAAGAAAATCCGATTAAGCCCAAAATGTATACCAGCGAGCACGCGAAAAAGTCGCTCTCAATAACAAGCGAATTTATTTGCGGGACCTACAAAGGTAATGAAGTTGAAATTGTGAAAAGCACCTACGCCTACCAGGCGGCCATTCAAAAACGTACGAAAGAGTCGCTGCTTTTGCCGGCCAAGGATTCGGTTTTTGACGATGTTTTGGTTATGGAGGACGACGGCACGGTTTTGATTCAAGGAATTAATCCTTTTGATACCGACCTGCAGACCTTCCATTTTACACCCAACGCAAACAATGGGTACGATGTGTCTGCCATCCCTTTTACTTTCGACGCGGCATTAGGCGGCAACCTTCAGTTGGGTGACGACACGAACACAACCAGGAATCTGCGATTTCCTTTCTCTTTCTATGACATCGAGTGGAACGACATCCATATCAGCGCCAACGGGATCGTGACTTTTGGAGCGGACGTCAATCCCTCAGGCTTTTTCGACGACAACGACTTTTTTAATAATCTTCCCAAAATTGCCTTGTATTTTATGGATTTAAATCCGGCTGCACGGGGCGGAGTTTTTTTGAAAAGCGCAGCCGACAACTTGACCATAACCTGGAATAACATTACCGAGTTTGCGGACAATAACGGTGTAATTAATTCCAATACCATACAATTGGTCTTACACAAGGACAATTCATTCGATATCACTTTTAATGGCATTGAAGCGAAAACGCAGGTAAACAATGCTCCGATTGCATTCGGAATTCATCCTGGAGGCTTACAACCTAATTTCGAATTCATTAGTTATTCGGATGACCTACCCTTTAGCGGCGGCGCTGGGGCAGGTATTCTCGAAACGTATTTGAACATTCAACAGCCCATTGTTAACGATGTCGCGATGATGCGGCGTTTTTACCAATCGTTTCCCGATAGTTTTTTTCAAACGATTTTTTTCACAAATTTTTCTCAAACCATGGCCGGATTTGCGAATGAGTTCAATATCAAAAACCGGATTTCAGGCATCGGTATCGGCTTATTCGACGCCAGCGATAATTACGGCAGCAACGGCGTTTTGGAAAGCCGTTGTAATATGAACCAGCTCGGGGTCTGGCCAAACAATCCGGCTCAGCGTTTTTTCGGTGGAGGGAATAATTTCCTCACCATTCTTGGACAGGAAGCCGGACATCGTTGGGGGGCTTTTGTCAATTTTGTCGATGCGAACGGTCAAGTGAGCAACCTCATCCTCGGACGCGCCGATGCACACTGGAGTTTCTATGTAGACGTCGACCACTCCTCTTTGGAGGGCGGTAACTGGGAACCTGTTTCCGGGGACCTGTTCCGTACGCCAACCCAAATAGATTTTTTCGGCGACATCGATGAATATATCTTTGGAGTCCGATTACCTGAAGAGGTCAAATCAACATTCTATATCAGCAGCCCGACGAACAATCTTCCGCAAAACAGGGATAACGGAACCCCGGTGCAGGGTGCGACGGCACGCGGTATCCCGGTGGAGGTGACCATCGAAGATATCATCGCGGCTGAAGGCACGCGCCTGCCTCTTGAACCCGACGCTCCCAAAGACCTCAGGCAAGCGTTTATCTTTATTCTGCAAAACGGGACTTCGCCCGGTCCTGGGGAGCTCGATAAAATCACAAATTTTCGTAAAACTTGGGAAGATTATTTTGAAAGATCAGTCGATGGCCGCATGACGTTAAACACCAGCATTACTCAGACTTTTCCCATCGCGGTTTTACGAGGCCATGTGATCGACGCGGTTACCCAAAGACCCATTCGGACTATCACGGTACGGTCGGTCGAGCGCACATTCGAGCAATTTGTGCCCGCAGGCGGTCGATACACATTCCGGTATATGGCGGATCAAGTCTCGGGGTCTGCTGAAGATGTGACAGTCATTGCAAGCGCACCGGGTTATTTAGCGGATACACTCGCCACCAGCCTCGAATATGGGTCGGAACAAAAAATTGACATCGCCTTGAAACCCAATACCACTTCAGTTGAAAATGGGCTCCTCGAAGCGCCGTCCGTTTTCCTTTTAGAGCAGAATTACCCGAATCCTTTTAATCCGGCAACGACCATTCGGTATTCGCTGTCGGCCGCGACTCGCGTGTCTGTGACAATTACCAATATTAAGGGACAGAAGATAGCAACCTTAGTGCAAGAAAAACAAAATCCCGGCACATATTCTGTGACTTGGAACGGCAAAAACAGCACTGGGGAACGGGTCGCAAGCGGCATCTATTTGGTGCAGTTAAAAACCGGAGAGTTCGTGCAATCACAAAAAATGCTGCTCGTGCGATAAAATTTGGAATATTTTCACAACAAAAGTTGTATAGTAGAGTACTATCATAACCACAGGCGATCATGTGTAGTTTCCTTCCTCCTCCTCGAGAAATGATCCACATGGTCGCCTTTTTATATAGGCGCTTCGCGCCAAACATCGACAAAGTTTTGTCGATGTTGTAAAATTCATTTATTTAGTCGGTTTGAGTAGAGTAGGCAATAAGCAGTAGGCAGTAAGCAATTAAAAAGATCATGCTTTTTGCCGATTGCTCACTGCCTACTGCCTACTTTGATGGCTCCTATTTTTAAAATCACAACTGCTCCAAGGTGGAAGAATTATTCCAAATTCTCGAATCAGGATCTTCTACCCGTTGCTTGGCACTGAGCGACAAACCGTCCGGGTTGCGGGCATTTTTAGTTCTGGATGATTTGACGCTTGGCCCGGCAGCCGGCGGGGTTCGAACGCACCGGTATCCAAGCTCGCGAGCCGCATTAGAGGACGCTATGAAACTCGCCCGTGCCATGACCATCAAATGCGCCCTCGCCGGTTTGGACGCTGGCGGCGGCAAAGCGGTTGTGCTCGACCACGAGCATCTGCAACGGCCTCTTGCATTCCAACGGTTGGGAGAAAGGATTGAAGAGCTTGGTGGAATTTTTCGAACAGCCGGAGATCTGGGCACGACATCCGACGATTTGCACAACCTGGCGCGAAAAACCCAATACGTGCATATTAACGAGGCTGACCTTTCCGGCGCCGTCGCCCAGGGTGTTATGGTCGCCATGCAAGCATGCGCCCATTTACACGGACATTCCGGGATTCACGGTTTACGAATCGCGGTGCAGGGATGCGGCGCCATTGGTTCTGCGGTGGCGCGCCGTCTGACTGCAGCCGGGGCGCGCGTCATTATCGCGGATATCGATTCGGAGAGAGCCACGCAATTCGCCGGCGCCGTTGATGCGGAGCTGGCCTCTCCTGAACAAATCCTGACTTTGGATGTGGACATCGTTGCCCCGTGCGCAATCGGTGGAGTTCTGACCCAAGACATCGCCGTAGACATACGAGCCTGGGCCGTCTGCGGGGCCGCCAACAACATTCTCGGAGACGATCGCGCCGAGCAGATACTAACCCGGCGCGACATTCTTTTCGTACCCGACGTCGTGGCCTCAGCCGGTGCTGTCATAGAAGGCGTCGGGGTCAGTGTGATGAAATTAGCGGATCGAGCGCCTCTTATCGAGCGTATCCATACCACGACCCGTACGGTACTCGAAAAAGCGCTAGCGGAGAACCGGCTGCCATCCGAAGTGGCAGAGGCGATGGCATGGGAACGCATTCAATCCGCAAAACAATGAGTCGTATCAAAAGTTACATAAAAAATATTTAAACGCAGAGTACGCGGAGAACGCAGAGAAAAACGAGATAAATTATTATGCATGAGAACGAAATATAAGAAAAAATAATCGGAGCGGGGCTGTCCAAAAAGTCAAATGTCATTGCGAGCGAAACAAAACAATCTCTTAGTTTTGTGCCTAAAAGAGGGGGATTGCTTCGTCGCTTCGCTCCTCGCAAAGACATCTTTTCCCCTTTTTGGACAGCCCCAAAATTGAACGAGTGGTCAACAACTCGCAAGAGGAAATTAAAAAACTCTGCGTATCTCTGCGAACTTTGCGTCTCTGCGTTAAGATAAGATTTGTATTACAGAAAAACTTTTTGTGTTGGGTGAACACTCGGGCTCCGCTCAAAACCAGAACATTTGCAGCGAACTTTAAAAACGGGATAATGATTATGATATGTTCCAAGAAATACTCACTCTGTATTTTTCTATTTCTTATCTCCGCAGCTCAATCTTTTGCCCAAACCGGTCCTCCAGCAACCGATATTTATCTCCTCGATGTGCGCATCGATGGACAAGAGATCAAGTTGGACTCGCCCAAGAACATCACCGATCGCAACGGCTACGACAATCAGCCCGCATTTATGCCGGACGGAAAAAGTCTGCTCTACACGTCCATCCGGGCTGACGGACAGGCCGACAGTTACCGCTATGATTTTGGCAGCGGTAAGACAACCCGGCTCACCCACACTCAGGAAAGCGAGTACTCTCCAACCCCGATGCCGGACGGACGGCACTTTTCGGTGGTACGCGTGGAAGCCGACTCTGCGCAACGGCTGTGGAGATTCCCTTTTGATGGCGGCCAACCGAGCGTGATCTTAGAAAACATCGAGCCGGTTGGCTACCATGCCTGGGGCGGCACGGATCGCGTCATCCTCTTTGTTTTGGGCAATCCCAATGCTTTGCATATCGCACATACACCGTCCGGCAAAAGCGAACAGATCATCGGGAGTATCGGACGTTCTTTGCACAAAATTCCGGATCAAGAGGCTTTCAGCTTTATTCACAAAGTATCGGAAAAAGAGTGGTGGTTAAAAAAAGTTACTTTTAGAGATCACGAAATATCCCCGCTCATTCAAACGTTGGAAGGCAGCGAAGACGCCGCTTGGACGCCCGGCGGTATTTTACTGATGGGAAAAGACTCGATTCTGTATAAGTGTCATCCGGGGAAGGATAAGAATTGGGTGGCCGTCGCGAATTTAACAACCCACGGGCTCGAGGGGATTTCTCGCATCGCTGTGAGTCCCAATGGAAACAAGCTTGCTTTGGTCTCGAGCCGATAAACTTGGCAAATTGTCATTTCTGCTGCATTAAGTCGTTAGGTCCTTTTATCAAACGGTGACCTTCTTTAAGAAGGTTATGCGACCAGCTCAAACGGCTGAGCATTTTTTCGAAAGAAAAGATTTGGTCGACACTATCCGGGTCAACCGGGAAAAGCGCCCGTGTCGATTCGTCCTCTTATTTCAGCGATTCCAGCAGCGGTTTCAGAACCTTCCAAACCAGGGCAGCCACGATCTTATGTCCTTCTGCCGTGGGATGGATTCGGTCCGGGAGATTGAGCGCGGATTCGCCGGCAACACCCTCCAATAAAAAAGGGATGAGCGACTCGTGGTTGTTTTCCGCTAAATCCGGGAAAATTGCACGAAACTGGGAGGTGTAGGTCTGTCCCAAATTGGGCGGCGCCTGCATGCCGGCGATAATGATTTTCACTTTTGGGTACTTGGCTTTCGTTTTATCGATAATCTCTTGCAGGTTTTTCTTTGTTAACTCCAGAGAAATTCCGCGTAAGGCGTCGTTACCTCCCAATTCCAGCACCAGGATGTCGATTCTTCTTTTCAGCAGCCAATCGACGCGGCGCAATCCCCCGGAGCTGGTTTCGCCGCTCAAGCCGGCGTTGATAACCTCAAACTCCCAAGCGAGTGAATCGATCTTCTGCTGAATTAATGCCGGAAAAGCTAAAGATGGGCCAATCCCGTATCCCGCGGTGAGACTGTTGCCGAAAAACAGAATCGTTTTGGGCGAATTTTTCTTTTCGGAACCGAACCCGGATGCTGAAGTCTCACGTACGTTTAGGTGTTGTTGTGTCACGAAATTAGTGAATAAGAAACTAAGTAAGAAAAACAGGGTGGACGGCCAAAGTGACATAAGCTTCTCCGAAACTCATTTAAAAAATCAGCCACGGATTCACACTGATTGAACACGGATAAAATGAATTTAGAACATGAACAAATACTCAAATTCAAAACAAATAAATAATGTCAAAATAATCAAAATAATTAGAATCAAAATGATTTTGACTTTTGTTCGTTTATTAACAAAATCCGTGCTTAATCAGTGTGAATCCGTGGCTAATATTTTTTTAGTTGTAGTTATCATTTGGTTGCGGCTCTGCGGCTCTGCCGCGCTGGGTGAATCCGTAGCTTTTTTTTTATAGTTACCCACACAAAATCATCATAGAACCGTTTATTCTTTGTCGACAGACAATTCAATTTGCAAATCTAATAAAAAATTCTAACTTTAGCAATTGTCAATTTTACAAAATAGAGACTTATGAACGCAATCTTGACGGTACAAAATCTGTCGAAAAGTTATCGAAACGGTCAGGCGACGCTGACGGTGCTACACGAGATGACGCTGGAATGTGACGCCGGCACGACCTGCGCGATCGTCGGGCCGTCTGGCAGCGGGAAAACCACTCTGCTCGGTTTATGCGCCGGACTTGATGTTCCAAGCTCAGGAACGGTGATTCTCAACGGGCTCGATCTCGGCGGACTCAGCGAGGATGAACGCGCGCGCCTGAGAAATGAGATGGTCGGTTTTGTATTCCAAAACTTCCAGCTCATTCCGACATTGACGGCAGTCGAGAATGTGATGGTTCCTTTGGAGCTTCGCGGGCAAAAGGACATCAAAAAACAGGCGACAGCGCTCTTGGACCGGGTCGGGCTCGGCGACCGGTTGAAACACTACCCGGTCCAGCTTTCGGGAGGCGAGCAGCAGCGGGTTGCGTTAGCGCGCGCTTTTATCAACCGTCCGCACATTCTGTTTGCGGATGAACCAACAGGCAATCTCGACACGGATACTGGCAAAACCATTGAGGAGCTGCTGTTCGAGCTGAACCAAATCAACGGTACCACGCTTATGATTGCAACCCACAATCTCGATTTAGCGAAACGCACGCAGCGTGTCCTCCGTCTCAAAGGAGGCAGGCTCGTCTCTGACGAAAACCTCGACGTCGATAGAGAACTGAAAAAAATGGCCGGTTAGAATTCCATGTTCGATTTAGAGAAGCTCGGATGGGACGCCCATTTTGAGAAATCATTTGAACCTTTCCGGAACGATGGTTATGAAGCGGGTCGAATCGCTGTTGAAAGTAAGGACCGTTACGTGATCCAGACTAAATTTGGCGAAGTGACCGGGGAGACTTCGGGCAAGCTGCGTTTTACGGCGGAGTCCAACGCCGATCTCCCCAAAGTCGGGGATTGGGTAGCGCTGACTTATTTCGAAAACGAAAAAAAGGCTATTATCCACAACATTCTCGAACGCAAAACGAAGTTTTCGAGAAAAGTCGCCGGCAAAAGAACAGAGGAGCAAATTATCGCCAGCAACATCGACGTTGTGTTCGTGGTTCAGAGTCTGGATTTGAATTTCAGCGTTCGGCGACTCGAGCGCTATTTGGTCATGGTATCGGAAAGTAAGGCGCGTCCGGTTATCGTGTTGAACAAAAGCGATCTGTGCGACCGGGTCAAAAATAAATTAGCCGAAGTTAAAGATTTAGGCAAAGACGTTCCCATTCTGCCTATGAGTGCGAAAACCGGCCAGGGCCTGAGAAAGCTGAAATCTTTCATCAAAGAAGGCCTCACGTTTGCGTTTGTCGGTTCGTCCGGCGTCGGCAAGTCGACTTTGATCAACAAAATTATGGGCGAAGATGTGCAAGCGACCGCTGAGGTTCGCAAAGATTCCAAAGGCCGTCACACCACCGCACAACGCGAGTTAATCATCCTGCCCAAAGGCGGCTGCTTGATCGATACACCCGGGATGCGGGAATTGCAGCTCTGGCATTCAGAGGAGGGCTTAAACGAAGCTTTTGAAGATGTTGAAAAGCTGGCGCGCCACTGTCATTTTTCGGATTGCTCGCATAAACAAGAAAAACGCTGCGCTGTGCTCGACGCCGTTGAAACCGGCGCCCTGCCCCAGGAACGTTACGAAAGCTATCTCAAACTGCAAAAGGAATTGCACCGGGTCGAAAGTCAGCGTGATACACTGCGTTTTTTAGAAAAAAAGAAAAAAGAAAAAGAGCTCCACCGGATGATCAAGAAAATCGCAACAAAACGAACATCCAAAAGGTGACCTGGTTACTTCGTCGGTTCGTAATGACAACTTATCTTTGGTTGCAACTTAGTCGCGCTAGGAGCTTGGCCGAAAAGACTATTTTCTTAGC
>JBHHWX010000093.1:0-14809 GCA_046756745.1 bacterium
ACCGAAATAAAATCACCATCAGCGGCTACGGCGGGGAAGATGTATTGGATCTGGTTTTCAACGACAACGCCAGCGACGAGGCCGGTTTCAATTACGACTGGGGAAACCGCACCGGCAGTCTGCGCTGGACACGGGTGTTTTCCCCACAACTGTTCGCGAATTTCTGGCTGACTGGCAGTCGTTTCAATTCCGATTTCGATTTCGGCGACACCATTGATTTTACCGAGAAAAACTTTGTCTCCGACCTCACTTTTAAAGCGAACTTCGAATACTATCCCTCTGAGAAGTTACGCACCAATTTTGGGATAGAACATAAGAATCTGCATTTGATTTTTCACGAAGAGTTCCCGGGAGGCCGTATCGACATCGACACAAAGCCGAAGCACTCTGTCGCGTTTATAGAAAACAGTTGGCAGCCCAGCGAGCGTTGGGAATTTGAAGTGGGTGTGCGTGTCAATAATTTTAATTCCGAGAAAAATTTCAGCAAAGTTGCCCCCCGTTTTTCCACCAAATTTCGACTAAGCCAGACGAGCAATATTAAGCTGGCCGTGGGGAGATATTATCAATTTCTGCACCGGGTGACGCGCGCCTTTATCGCCGATATTTGGACCGTTTCTAACAATTTTCAAAACGAATCGTCCTCCAATCACTTTATTTTGGGTTTTCAAAAAAACCTCGCTGGAACCGTGCAATTGGAAATAGAAGGGTTTTACAAAAGCTATCAGGATATTTATTCTTTCAATCAAAATGTGGGGACAGGAATCCGGGCTACCGATTTTGAAAATGGCGACGCGGTTTATTCCGATACGCAAGGTCTTTTCGATCGTGGTGACGGACACTCATTCGGTGTCGAGCTGTTACTGCGTAAGGACACAGGCGTAATCACCGGATGGCTGGGATACAGTTTCGCTCGGACAAAATACGAAATCGACGGCATCAACCAAGGAAACGAGTTTCCGCCGCGCCACGATCGACGCTCGGTTTTGAATCTCGTCGGCAACATCGACATTAAAAACCTCAAAAGGAAATTACAGGGCAAATCCCCAATACGCCATCGTTCGAATTGGAAACTCGGTTTCACATTGGTGCATTCCTCCGGACAGCCGATTACCACGCCGGGTTCGATTTATTTCACCAACACGTTGCCGGACCGGGACGCGATCGCATCTGAGCTGTTTCCAAGTGCAATCAATAATTTCCGGCTGCCGGCTTATGTTCGAATGGACGTCAGCCTCACCTATGAAAAGCATTTTCGCGGCTGGTCCATTTTTCCATATTTACAAATCTTCAACATCGGGAACCGCAAAAATGTCTGGTTCCTGGATTACGAAATCCAAAACGGTGTGCAAACGCTGGACCCACAGCACATGTTTCCGCTGTTGCCATCTATCGGGGTGAAATTTAAGTATTAAAGGAGCCAAGATGTCCGCAAAACTCAAAATTTGTTTTATCGTGAGCTTATTTCTAACAGCGTGCGGGGAGGGAACCGTCCGTTTTGAAGAGCAATCATTCCAGCCGAAAATTGTGATTCAAGGCTGGCTTTTTCCAAATCAGCCGGTCAACAACATTAAAATCAGCCGAAACTTTCCAATAAACTCAACGATAGCTGCCAACGAAATCATCGTCAGGGATGCGCATGTGACGCTGCTTGACGCCGGCGGCTTGGCTTTTGGACTCACCTTTGATGAGCGTGAAAGGAGCTACAGATACTCGGGCACGGATTTAGTGATTCGTTACGGCGAGACCTATACGCTTGAAGTAGCCGCCGCCATCGCCGGCAGACAACTGTTTGCAAAATCAACCACCACTGTCCCGAATCCCGGTTTTCGGATTGAAGAAGAAAAATCTCAGCTCGGGAGCATGCAATACCGCGAGCGCACAGAAGATGGCGAGTTAAATAATTTCAACCTCGTTTTTCAACGATCGCCGGGCAGCGATTTTTATGCTCTTTCGCTCACCGCCCTTGATGCAGAGCCGTCCACGTTTATCTACGACAACCCATTCGGAGATTTCGATTCGTTGGATGTGAAGGAAGACTTTGACGATTTTAAGTTTAGCTACACTTGGATTCAGAATACGCCCTTGGAAACCGGCGAGTCCAATATTGAGGTGTTTTGGTTTTTTACCTGGTTTTATAGCAGGTATCAAGCTGTGCTCTATGCCGGCGACGACAATTTCAAAGATTTCCTGATCACCCACAACGAAGTACAGGAAATCGACGGCAACTTTCACGAGCCGTCATTCCATATCCAGGGAGACGGCATCGGGCTGTTCGCATCTGCGATTGCTGACACGGTTTTTTTTAGCGTGACGCGGTAGGTGGTTGACCCGGCGTGTGAGATTAGGGTAACCGGTCAGTTACGGTGAGTAGTAATGCAGGCATCCTGCCTGCAGTTTGGAAGACGGCATTTCATTTTTCACCCGTAACTAACCGCGATTATGCAACTAAGCAATCTTCCCTTGATTTTGTCTAAAATATGAATTATCATTAACAAAAGTTCTCCCAAACCCATGGGATTTTGTAAAAGAGCGAGGGCTTGGGCACGTACACTTTGCTCCATGCGACGTCGTTTTTTCCAAGCATAATGTCCTACAACCCGAGATACTTTTTGTGTCAAAACAAAACCAACACATCATTACAAAGGATAATATTCAAGGCGCCCCTGACTTAGTTGTTAAAGTCACTTCACTGAGTAATAAAAACCTTGCAACTTTATCCGAAGGCCTCCTGCCCGAGGATACATGTATGCCAAGAAGTCTGGCTGAAAAGTCCAAACTCACTTGCCCGAAGTCGTCTCGCCGAGGGCTTTGAGACACAGAATCGGAATAAAACTCGCCCAGCGGGACGCCTTCGCTAAGTGGTTCCAAATCGCGCATTTTTCGAGTTTTCGTTCAAACACTACCTCAGTTTAAAAACCACCGGAATCGCCACCCAAACCTTGACCGGCTCACTGTTATTTTTAGCTGGTTTCCATTTAACGCTCTTTACCGCATTGACTGCCGCCTCGTCACAGCCGCTTTGTCCAAGCGACTTCAAAACTTTGGTGTCCAACACATCGCCTTCTTCTGAGACCAAAACGTGCACAATGACTTTGCCCTCGATACCGGCTTTGCGAGCGATTTCGGGATAGTGGAGATTTTTTTGAATGGCTGCAAATCCATCGATGGGTTTTGGAACTTGGTCAAACGCGACAACAACTGAAGATGGTTTAATTTCTCCTTGTTTTTGAGCGATTTTTCTGGGACCTCCTATTTGGATAACTACTTCCTGCTCGCTGAGTTTAAAGACAATCGGAATGGCGACCCATACTTTCACAGGCTTGCCTTTCAACTTCGCCGGGGTCCACTTCACACGCTTCACCGAGGCGATGGCGGCTTCTTCAAATCCCGCATTCCCGGCATCGATGGATTCTAAAATCTTCGCGTCCTCAACGTCGCCATTCTCATTTATGAAGACGTGCAGGATGAGTTTTCCTTCAACACCGGCCTCTCGTCCGGCTTCCGGGTATTTGAGGCCTTGCTGAATCGCCTCGAAGCCTCCAATGGGTCTCGGCGCCTCATCGTATGCTTGAAACATGCTTTCTTTGCTGAGGGCCGCTTCATCTGTGGTTGACTCCGAAACCGTCTGTGACTCGTTGCAGTGCCATGAGAATGGAATGATCAATCCCAGCAAAAACACCGGCAACAAATAAGAAATAACCTTTCCGTTTTTCATGGTAGCCTCCTTCAAGTTTAATAAAAAATGAATGCGTTCACGCACGGTGTTGCCTTGTTTAGCAAAATATTCACCAACCAGCAACGGTACCGGCGGTCGCGTTTGTTTTTCAACGAACCTGAGAATCATCTTGCTGTATTGAACCGGACTGATTCCGGATTCTCGAATTGCGGTCTCATCGCAACGCAGCTCCCGCAGGAGAACCAGTTGCTTGTGCATCAGCCAAACAAACGGATTGATCGCACATAAAATAAGCCCGGCGTATTGTAGCACGAGAATCCAGATATCCCGGCGGCTGAGATGGGCGCTCTCGTGGGTAAGAATGCTGCGAAGTTGAGTGGAGGACCATGAACGCCAATCCTGCGGGAGATACATGCGCGGGAGCCACACTCCCAGAAGCACCGGCGCGTTCACATTCTCCGATTCAAAAACTTGGATTCCATTTTTTGAGAGAACGCTGAATGACGGTTTATCGTGTATCTCAATGGCCCCGGCTTTTCGAAGGCTGACGCGCATCGCAATGTTCTTCATCAAAATAAAAAACGTCAATCCGAACACCGATAGGCACCAAATCATAAACAAGATCTCTGAAACAGACAGCGAATGGCTGACCGGATTTGCCGCCGTGAATGCGGGAATGGATAACCACGCTGCTTGCCCGTGCACGGTATTTTGGATTGAATGTGGCAGGCTCATCACAGGCGGAATGAACACTTTGATGAGAGCGACATTCCATAGCACATATCTTAATCGGGCGTCACGCCGGATGAACCGGTCCGTCATCCAGACGAGTGAGATAAAAAGCGCTGTTTCCAGCATGTGCACGGAGTAAAGTTCGAGCCAGGAATCCGCAAAGCGGTTTATGAAGCTCATGACTGACCTCCTCGATTTTTTTCCTTTTCATCGATAAGTCCGCGCAGGTGCTCTAACTCCTCCGGTGAGAGTCTCCCGGATTGAACCAAGTAATGTGCTAATGCCCCAAACGATCCCTTGAAAATACGGGAAACAAATGTGTGAGTCTCACGTTTAGCAAAATGAGCGCGTGATAATGTCGGCGTATAAAAATTGACCATGCCGATCTTTTCTTTCTTCAGAAAGCCTTTATCCGCTAAGATGTTCATAGTCGTCTGAACAGTTGTATAAGCTTTCTGACCTTGAGGGTATAATCTTTCATGCACTTCGCGTACGGTGACCGAGCGGGACAATTGCCAAACGCACTCCATGATGTCCCACTCGGCTTCGGTTAATTTTTTTGTTTTTTTCATCGAAGCTCCTTTCTTACTAATATATTAGTAATATAATTAATCAATTAGTAGAATGCAAGAAAAAAATGACTTCACATGAATGATGCATTAAAAAACTTATTTTCTAAGATAACAACCAGTTACTGCCACAAAAACACTATATTTACGGTTTGGAACAACGGATCCACCCAAAACGACATAGCGCCGTTTTTGAAATTATACGGATTTTTTGCTTGACTTCGTATTGGGTTTTTTGTATTTGTTATGAACACTTACATGAAAATAACATGTTTAATCGTAACTATTCAACCTTTGGTATTGGAGTGCAACGCTTTAGCGTTGCGGCTTGCATTGAAACAGTGCAAAACTAAAGTTTTGCATTCCTCAGCTTCTGACGCCTGAATAGATAGTTTATCTTTAAAGAGTTTGTTTGACAAAGGTTAAGAAATTATGAGTTTGACGGGGAGACAAATCTCTCACTATCGGATCATAGAAAAGCTCGGCAGCGGTGGGATGGGCGTGGTGTATAAGGCTGAGGACTTAAAACTAAAAAGGTTCGTCGCCTTGAAGTTTCTGAGCAAAGATCTTATTTCAGACGTCGAGTCTCAGGACAGATTCACAAATGAGGCCATTGCCATTTCCAAATTAGACCATCCGAATATCGCGACAATTTATGAAATCGATGAAACCGGCGACTCCATTTTTATCAGTATGGCCTATTATGCCGGCGCTTCGCTCGCCGATTATATCGCATCAAAAGGCCGGTTGGGCATCGATGAAATTTGCTCAATTGGAATCCAAGTCGCCGATGGATTGCGGGAAGCGCATGCCGCGGGAATTATCCACCGGGACGTCAAACCTGCCAATATCATGGTTTTGGAGAACGGTCAAGTCAAAATTCTCGATTTTGGCTTAGCCAAAATTCTCGATCAGACAGCTATTACCAAGCACGACACGGTCATCGGCACAGCAGCCTATATGGCGCCCGAGCAGGTACAAGGCGGCGTTGTCGATCATCAAGCGGATATTTTTTCTTTTGGTATTGTCATCTATGAGATGCTCACCGGTGAACGGCCGTTTAAAGGGGAATATTCAGCATCGGTGGCCTATGCGATCGTCAATGAAGATCCCCCTGCAATACAAGAGCTGCGACCGGATACTCCCGCTCCTTTTGTAAAGGTGATCGAGAAAGCATTAGCCAAAAACAAAGAGGAGCGCTATCAAGAAATTGAAGAAATTAAAGCTGATCTGAAAAGCATACAGGATGGTTACGGCAAACCCAGCAACTCGCCTCAAATTGTTCAATCACGCCCCGGCTTGTCGAAACGACCTTATCTCATCGCCGGCGTTGGATTCGTGCTGGTTGTTGTCATTTTTGCATGGATTCTCCGCCTGGGGGAAAATGCCCCCACTCAAACATCGATTACCGTGATGCCGCTTTCATTTGAAGGAGCGCAGGAGGAAGCCGCATGGGAATGGCTCAGCGAAGCCATAAGCGAATTTCTCAATACGAATTTGGCAAAGGACCCAAGAATCCGCATTTTAGACGGCAGCAAAAGAATTGAGATCATGCGGCGTCTCGGAATTCAAAGTAAGAAAGTCAACCTGGAGCAGGCCTTGACCATTGCGCGTAAAGCGCACTCTACACATATGATGCTCGGCAGTTTACAAAAAGCTGATGAGACAATTACCGTGCAAGCACGAATCTATGGAACGGCGGAAGGACATTTGCTTAGGGAATTCACCCCGGTTAAAAGCCACCAAAGCAATCCCTATCAGGTAGCTATCGAGCTCGCGGACCAATTAACAGATGTTATCCATATCAGCTCAGAGCGGCCGGACCGCACTCCCTCAAAAGAAACGGCATCGTTGGATATCTATCGTTATTTTTTAGAAGGCCGGGATGCGGCATTCGACCAGCGTTATAGTGAGAGCATTGAAAAATTACAGAGTGTCATCCGTTTAGACTCAACGTTTGTGCGGGCTTATCGTTGGTTGGCCTACGCATACGCTCAAACGGGCAACCGCACGAACGCAAAAAGGATCTTAAAGAAAGGTCAAAAATATGTCTTAAAACTTTCGGAAGAAGATAGACTTGAATATCTTTGCGAAGAAGCGAAGCTTGAAAATCGTTGGAAAGATTACGCAGCTTATCTTGAACAATTACTCCGTATCGACCCTGAGGATGCCATCACACATCATCGCTACGGATGGACGCAATACTACAAGTTTCGACAGATAGACGCCGGGATTGCTGCCATGCAGAAGTCGTTACAATTTGATTCAACCTATGGCGTCGCCTACAATGATCTCGGATATGCCTACCTGGCGAAGGGAGACCGGGAAAAAGCTCTACAAATGATCGAAAAATATATCGCTTTAAACCCAGCCGATATTAACCCGCTCGACTCGAAAGCAGAGATATTACTCTACACCGGTCAATACGAGCACATCCCTGAAATCTGTGAACGAGTTCTCGCGATGCAGCCTGACTTTTTGCTAACACGAACGATTCTCGCCCGTGTTTACATGGCGCAGGGAAAATATAAACGCGCTCTCGAGGTTGTCGATCAATACATGGACTTTGCAAAGAGTTGTCACTATACGTCCATCGGCCAAACGTCAAAATCCGAAATCAAATTCCTCCAAGGAGAATTCAAGAAAGCACTCGAGATCATCGATGACGCTATCGAGATGGATACAACGAATGTATTGGCTCATTGGATGCGTGGCAGAATTTTATTGCAATTAAATGATCACGAGAGTGTTAAGACTGAAATGACCGCTTTAGAGCGGGTATTGCTTAAACAAGGGGGGCTTGACGGTCGGTGGTTATTGTATCACTTACGAGGAGAAATGGCGTTGCGCAATCAGTCCTTTAACACGGCTGTCGAATCGTTTCGGAACGCGATAACTTTCGCGCCGTTTGATCGCTCATTTTATTTTGTGGCTCTTGCAAATGCGTATGACCGGTTCGGACAATTCCAAGACGCCCTAAAGCACTTCAATTCAGCCCTGGAGTTCAATCCCAATAACGCCTTTGCGGCTTTTGGCAAGGCCCAGACATTCGAAAAATTAAAAGCGTTCCCGGAAGCGAAACAAGCTTACGAAAACGTGTTAACAATCTGGTCCAAAGCTGATCCGGAGATAGGTTTGCTGCGGATCACGAAGGAAAAAATACTCGACGGAAAATAAACCTTAATTGGTTGAAGAAAGGAGGTGATTCGTATGTATGGTGGTTCCCAACCTCCCCCCAAATAATCGATGAAGCCGTTATGGCGAAAACATCGACGATACCGGTCTATTTTCCAATCTATCACGTTTGCACATTCGAAGAAAATATTGGGTCTTGAAAAGAGGGATTGGGAAATGATTCGGCTGACGGCCTCGAGTGTATCGAGGCCGTCTTTTTATAAAACAGATGAATACACAATAGAGAAAAAGAAGTTGAAGCCGGAGGTTATGGCAGCAAAAAAGTCTCAGAGCTTTCAATTTACACCGATCATTGAAATCGCAACAACATCGGTCAAAAACCAAGCGCATACGAGCACTTGTTGGAGCTTTGCCACAATTTCTTTCGTTGAAGCGGAGCTCGTCAGAATGGGGAAAGGCCAGTTCGATCTTTCCGAAATGTTTATTGTTCGTAAAACCTATCCACGCAAGGCGAGGCGTTACGTTCGAATGCATGGTCACATGGCCTTCGGCGCTAACAGCTTGGCAGGAGACGTTATGCGTGTGATTCGTGAAGACGGCATCGTTTTAGAATCGGCATACAACGGAAAATTCGCCGGCGCATTTGAGTACGAACATCAAGAAATGGATGCGGTTCTAAATGCAGCTTTGAAAGCGATCATCAAGAACAAAGGTGGAAAATTAAGCAGGGCTTGGCAGGACGTTATCGAAGGAATTTTAGACGCCTACTTCAGTCCCCCGCCCAAAAAATTTCATTACAACGGCAAATCCTATACGTCTCATTCTTTCCGGAATTTCCTCGGGATTTATCCTGACGATTATGTTGAAATTACATCCTACAATCACCACCCTTACAATTCTATGTTCAGCCTCGACGTTCCTGACAATTGGTCTTATAATGAGTACTTCAATGTACGATTAAATCAACTCATGTGGGTCATCGATCACGCTCTTGAAAATGGCTATTCCCTGGTATGGGACGGAGACATCACGGAAAAGACATTCAATCAAAAGAAAGGTATTGCCCTTTTTCCGAAAAAAGAATGGGATGAAAGATCTGAAGAAGAGAGAGAAAGGATATGCGACACCCCGGAGGAAGAAAAAAAAGTCACGCAACAGCTCCGTCAGGATTCCTTTGACAATTATTCGTCCACGGATGATCATCTTATGCATTTGGTAGGAATCGCCAAAGATCAAAACGGCACAAAATTTTATAAAGCGAAAAACTCTTGGGGATTAAGAGGGAGTAAATATGAGGGCTATATCTATATGTCAGAATCTTATATGCGTGCGAAAACCGTGTCTGTGATGTTACATAAAGACGCTTTACCAGAGGCCATCATGGACAAATTGAAGATCGTGAAACTGAATTAGATTAAAGAGCTTTGAGGGCAATCATGGTAATGTCGTCATCTTGTTCATTGCCGGAAAATGTGGTGACCTCTTTGAATACTTTATCGACAAGGTCCTTCGCCCCCAAACGCCTATTTTTCAGAATTATTGTTTTCAGACGCTCTTCTCCGAACATCTCCTCAAACTCATTTTCCGCTTCGGTGATCCCGTCCGAATAAATAAAGATAATATCGCCCGGCTCAACCTGAACCCGGTCCTTTTCAAATGTTGAATCGGGAAACATGCCGAGGACAATACCTCCTTTATCTAATTCAGTAAATTTTCCCTCACGATTTAAATGAAAAGGAAAATTATGCCCACAGTTGACATAGGTAAATTTTTTATCAAAAGGATCGAGTATGCCGCAAAGTAAAGTCACGAACTTGTCCGGTTCGGTATTACGGTATAAAAAATGATTCGTTTTGCATATGCCATCTAATAGAGTTGGCATGCTGATAGCTTGATTGCGCAACGTCGCTTGCAAATTGGCCATGAGCAGGGCCGCCGCAACACCCTTACCACTGATATCTCCTAAAGCAATCACCCAACGCTTGGTCTCCAGCTCGATGAAATCAAAATAATCCCCTCCGACCTTTTTTGCCGGATAACTGATTCCGGCGACGTCAAAACCGGCGATGGCCGGGTTTTCCTTAGGTAAAAGCCGCTGTTGGATCTCATGGGCGGTTTGAAGGTCCTGCTCCATTTGCCGGAGATTCTTTTCTTCTTCATACAACCTGGCATTCTCAATAACCTGAGCGGATTGAGTCGCCATGATATTGAGCAATCTCTTGTCGTCTTCGGAAAAGAGACCTCCGTATTTTTTATTAAACAGGTTGAGGACGCCGATCAGTTTCCCCTTGCATAACAACGGGACGCTTAAAATTGAACGGATCTCTTTTACTGTTGAGTGTTCTCCTTTAAACCTGTCGTCTTTCGCAAAATCGTTAATCACCAACGACTTGCGCCACTTCATCATCCAACCGCTGAGGTCTTCGTCAAGACGATATTTTTCCGTGACCGTGGAGTCGTCCCGCTTCCGGATATAGGTTGTAAAAGGATCGCCACTTTCTGATCGTGTCAACAACGATATTTGGCCTTGTTCTGCTGAAACAGCTTTGACCGAAAAGGAGACCACCTTATCTAAAATTCTATTCAGTTTCAAGGTCGAGCTGATTATCGTGGCCAATTCATTCAAAACCTGAAGATCGCCAATCGACTCCCGCAGACGTTCGTTTTCTTTGCTTAATTGTTGAAAGTCATCTTTCTTCGACATAAAAATAAGATAACAAAAATTGTTTTGATTGTCAACTAATACGGTGCTTGCTCTTCATGGAATTTTTTGTGTCCTGATGGGGTTCTATTTTATGAACGAAACAAAAGAGGGTGTAAAATGAAAATCCACAAAAGCATTTTTACCATCTCACTGATTTTGATTGTGCTGATGTCAGGGAGTTTGTTCCCACAGAGCGACGAAGAAAAAGCAGCGACCAACGGTTCTCAGATAACAACTCATGATAGTGGAAAAATGGATTCCACAAAAACAGAAGCTCAGGCGCTAAAAAGTCAAAACGGAACAACACATAAGCTCCACACCCCAACCATTCTTTTGTCTCATTTGCATGCGCAGATTCCAAGTTCACGTTTGTCTTTTCCGTCTCTTCTCAACTATGACACTTCTCGGAATAATCCCGAATGTCGCTGTTATGAAATCGTGAAACCGATTTCTAAAAAATTCACATTTCTGTTTAATTTCATGTCAAATGATAAATACAAATACGGCGGCGCCCGGTAACCATAAAGATTCCACGGTTTCATGGGTAACCTCCCAAAAGCCCCTTTCTTAGAAATTCTTAGAAAGGGGCTTTTTCTGTTATAGAAAAAACTTAGGACATAATTTCATAATTAGTGTCTGACCGAAAACTAATAACATAGCTGTCATTGCGAGGCGTTTTTTGCCGAAGCAATCTCCTGGCGTGCCTAATAAGGAGATTGCTTCGCTGAGAAGCGCTCGCAAAGACATCAAAAATCAAGTTTTCGGTCAATCACTAATTATGGTCACGGAGACGTTTCAAATTAGCAGGATCTGTGGCACAGTTCTAACAAAATTAAAGATGTTTTTAGCCACGGATTGACACGGATTAAACTGCTTTCTATTTACAACTTCGAGAAACTGGCTTAATTTGTATTTTATCCGTGTCAATCAGTGTTAATCCGTGGCTGAATCAATTATTTGGTTGCGGCAGAAGGCTGCGCTGGGTTGAATCATTGGCTGATTCTTTTTGGCATGTTGAAATTTTGCGGCTCTGCCGCGCTGGGTTCATCCGGTCAACGCATATTTCCATTTTAGCGCGCTGTTCGCACAGCCGGACTCTTGACAATGATTTGTTTTTTGCATAACTTACCACTATGCCAAGACGAACTGCCAGCGATCTTCGTAATAAAAAGTTTCTCCTCATATTTACCGGCTTAGCCTTGGCATCGATAATTTTCTTGACGCCGTTCTGTGGTTTGATGTATCAATGCGGATGCACGACCCTTTGGTCTGGCGGCGCACAGCAATGCAATGTCTATCATGAAACTGGACCGCACTGTCCCTGGTGTAAAACAGGTAAAAATCCGATCCTTGGACTCGTGCCGGTTTTCGGTATTCTCGTGGGACAAGCGCTCTCCGTGTTTTATTTTAGCAAAAATGGCAAAAGCGGTCATGTCAAACTGGTCATTGTCGGTTTCCTGGCGTTTTGGTTCTTTGGGCTTCTCTTTGGCTATGTCTACAAAAACATTTATGATTACCCCCACTTCTTTTTCGATTGATAAAAGCGAATGAATTCAAAGACCAGAAAGGAAAAACTGGTTGTCATCGGCGGATGCGCCGCCGGCATGAGCGCTGCCAGCAAAGCCAAACGGCTCAATCCGGATCTCGAAGTTGTTGCCTTGGAAAAGACGCCGCACGTCTCCTACAGCGCCTGTGGAATTCCTTATTACATCGCGGACTTGGTGCGCGATGCTTCCGATTTGATTTCCATAACGCCACAACAATTTCGTGAAAAAAGAGGCATCGACGTCTTAACAGATCATGAAGTTGTGTCAGTCAGCCCGGTGAAAAGAAGGGTCACAGCCGTTGATCTCACGACGGGAAAAGAGCGTGAATTCCCTTACGATAAGCTGGTCATCTCAGTCGGAGGCATCCCCCAAAAACCCGATATCCCCGGATGTTTTTTAAAGAACGTTTTTACCATTCAAACTCTGCAAGATGGGATTGAGATACGCACGTTTGTGGACGAACGGAAACCAAAACGCGCTCTCATTATCGGTGGCGGATATATCGCAATGGAGATGGCCGAAGCGCTGCGTAGACGAGCTATCGAGGTGGTTATCATTGAAAAGCAGGCCAGGATTTTACCTGAATTTGAACCGGAAATCTCACAACTGGCGCTGGAGGAGCTGCGCCGTCACGACGTTGTGGTGCGAACGTCCACACAGGCGGACTCCATAACGGACAACGGAGACCGCGAGGCCGGCGCTGTGCTGATCTCCGGTAAAAATGAAACCTGTCCGGTTGATTTGGTCTTGGTATGCGCCGGCCTGAAGCCGAATACAAAGCTTGCGGAATCCGCCGGGGTGCTGCTCGGCCGGTCCGGCGCACTCTCTGTTGATGGTAAAATGCAGACAAATGTGCCGAATATTTATGCGGCTGGCGACTGCGTGCAGGTGAAGAATTTGGTCTCCGGCCAACCGGATTATATTCCGTTAGGACCGACAGCGAATAAGCAGGGGAGAGTGGCCGGTGAAAATATCGGCGGGGGTACCGCACTTTTCAAAGGAGTGGTCGGGACCTCTGTTTTCAAAACCTTCGACGTGTACGTCGCCAAAACCGGACTGAGCGTCAAAGCGGCTCAACAGTTGGGGATAAAAGCCGACTCTGTCACCATTACCTCGAACACCAAGGCAGGTTATTTCCCGGGCGTCAAACCCATCACTATCACGGTGATTTATGACAAACGGAGCGGCCGGTTTCTGGGGGCGCAGATCGTGGGGCGTGAGGACGTGAGCAAACGTATCGATATTTTTGCCACGGCCCTGACGAATCGGATGTTATTAACAGAGATGGCTTATCTGGATTTAAGCTATGCTCCGCCTTGTGCTCCGGTGTGGGATCCGGTGTTAGTGGCGATTCATGCCGCCATGGGCCGGTTGAAATGAGTGGATGTCAGGCAGGAATGTGAAAAACAACTCAAATCAATATAACATGAAAAGAATCTTAATCACCGGCGTGAACGGTCAAATCGGCACCGAGTTGACCGAGAACCTCGAAAGTCTTGTTGGGTATGAGAACATCGTGGGACTCGATCTCAGGCCGGCGCTGCCACCTTATAAGATTGCCCACGAAACAGTAGACGTGGCCAAAAAAGAGGCGGTCCGGCAGGTTATCGAAAGATATGAGATCGATACGATTTTTCATTTAGCTTCTCTTCTTTCGGCGCGCGGCGAGATAAATCCGGATCAGACCTGGGACGTCAACATGACCGGTTTAAAAAATATTCTGGATCTCGCCCGGGGAAAGAAAATAAAAGTTTTTTGGCCCAGCTCAATTGCGGTGTTTGGTCCCACTTCCCCAAAAGAGAAGACTCCGCAGCAGACGATTCTGAATCCAAGTACGATGTACGGCATCACCAAACGCGCCGGAGAGCTGCTGTGCGAATATTACTTCCGAAAGTTCAAGGTGGACATCCGCAGCGTACGTTACCCGGGTATCATCAGTTATAAAACCGAGCCCGGAGGCGGCACCACCGATTATGCTGTCGAGATTTTCTATGAAGCGCTCAGAAACAAAGTCTATACCTGTTTTGTCGGCCCGGAAACGTGTCTGCCTATGATGTATATGGATGACTCCGTTCGCGCGGCCATTGAAATCATGCAAGCGGATAAAAAATCCATAAAGATTCGTTCGAGTTATAATTTGACCGGCATCAGTTTTACAGTCGAAGAATTGGTGCGGGAAATTCAGAATAATATTCCGGATTTTACATGCAATTACGCGCCTGATTTTCGCCAGGAGATCGCGGATTCCTGGCCGCAGTCCATCGATGATTCCTGTGCCCGTAACGACTGGAGCTGGCGGCATAAGTACGATATCTCCGGCATCACTCAAGTCATGTTAGAAAAACTGCGAGAGAAACTGAAGCTTTAACCTGGACTATTCCCAGCGAGGCTAAGCCGCAAATGAATGGAACACGGATTTAACGGATAGAACGGATTTACACGGATT
>JBHHWX010000094.1:0-14785 GCA_046756745.1 bacterium
AGATCGAGCAAGTGGATATCAACGACAATGTGAATACTTACACGGTCACAAACGTTCAGATAAACATCGAGCTGGACGCCGCGATGTTTGATTTTGAAATTCCCCCGCAAGCAGAAATTATTGATTTACGGTAATAACGAACAGGGCCTCATATGGAAATAATCTTCTCAAATCCGGAGAGGATGAATTTACTTGGCTATTTCTTTCGGGATCTTTTAAAAGCGAACCTGACAGATTCCACACGCGAAAAGACGGCCCGGAAAATGCAGGGAAGCTTTTTGTTCGACGCCACCGGCATGCACATAACGGTTGTTTTTAGAAAAGATGTAGTTGAGATTCAACCTGGCAAAGCTGCAAAAGTGAATGGCGGAATTCGCGGGGATTTGAATACCCTTCTCGAGGTGGCACTCGGAGGGGGTTATGTTCGGTATCTTTTAATGGGCAAAATTAAAATTCATGGCAATGTCTTCAAGCTGCTTAAGTTATTGGAAGTTCTGCGAGTCCCGCCGTAACCAATCATAGGGGATAATCAAAGAATTGACATATCTTTGACAGGATAACAGGATTCTCAAGATGACCATGATTTCATTTTCAAGAATTTTATCAAACGGCTACCGGAAAACCTGTCGGCATGATCTTAAACTTTGGGCCGAGAAAGGTGAAGTAAAAAGAAAAGTTAGCGTTTTACCTAGAGGAGTCATCCTGTAAATCCGGTTTATCCTGTTATCCTGTCAAATTACTGTAAAACAGAGAGAATTGATGAACGTCGTATTGTCTGTTTTAAAAGATCTGGGAATTGACGAGAAAGACGCAACTCGCGAGTATGCGCTTCTCAATGCTTCGCAAAAAGCAGGTGAATTGGCGCATGAATGCGACGCGTTCAAGCAAAAATATCGAATGTCTTTTGAAGATTTTGAGAAGAGGTTACGCAATCGGAACCAAGAGAACTTTGACGAAGAAGACGACTATCTCGCTTGGAAATGTGCAGTCGAAGGGTTGGCGTTTTGGCGTAAAAAAGTCAAACTGCTAAAGTCGATCTCATGATCGCGCTCCTTAAGTCATTTTCCAAAATAGTCAAGTAGATCTAACAATAAGAGATATTATGGGCTCCATCGCGGTCTATGGTGAAATCTGAAAAATAAATATGAAAGAAACTGTATACATTGAAACGAGTGTTGTAAGCTACTTTACTTCGAGACCTAGCCGAGATTTGGTGATTGCAGCACGTCAAGAGATCACTCGAGAAAAATGGCCAGAGATACTCGATTCTTTTGAGTCATACATATCGGCGCTAGTCATACAAGAAGCTGAACAAGGAGATTCAGAAGCAGCACAAAAGAGAATAGGAGCAATTTCGAACATCCCGGTTCTGTCCATAAGTGATGAAGCAAAACGACTGGCTGCGATATTAATCGAAGAGGGCCCAATACCTAAGGAATATCTGGAAGATGCTCTCCATATCGCAATAGCGATTGTAAATGGACTGGACTATCTATTGACGTGGAACTTTACACATATAAACAACGCTCAAATGAAAGCAAAGATAGTATCGGTAGTTGAAGCCGAAGGGTACCAATGCCCAACAATATGTTCACCTGAAGAACTATTAGGAGAATGATAATGAAAGACCCTATAGTAGAAGAAGTGCGGGAAGCCCGTAAGAAGCATGCTCAGCGATTCAATTTTGACCTGAATGCCATTTGCGTGGATTTGAAGAAGAAGGAAAAGGAGTGTGGACATCCAATCAGATCTTTACCGCCAAAAACTCTCAAACAAGCGTGATCTATCAATACATCAACCTGACGCGAAAGCTCAGTAAATCACTCCATCCTCACCAATGACATTAATAAAAGTGCTCGACTTGATCCATCAACATATCCTCCCAAATTAAACTCTAATAAAAAATGCCTGGATCCTCAAAACCATACTTCGAACAACTCAAGAGCCAATTAGGTGAGAACAAAGTCTTGTATCAACCGGAGATTCTCAAAGAATACTCCGGCGATTGGACCGAAATCCCCGGTCATCTCCCGGACGGGATTGTCAAAGCCACAAGCGTAACCGATATCCAATCGGTTCTGTCCGTGGCGAATGAGCATCTCATCCCAGTGGTCCCGCGCGTTGCCAACAGCAATGTCGGCGGCCTGGCCATTCCGGAAAAAGGCGGACTCGTTCTGGATTTAAGCGAAATGAACCGCATCATCGAAACCAACGAAGACGATATGTACGCGGTTATCGAGCCAGGGGTGACCTGGGGGCAAATGAAGCAACACCTCGCAGAGAACCACCCTTTGCTGAGGTTTGGTTATTCGCTCTCCCCGCCGGATACGTCTATTATGGCCAACTGTTTGATGGACGGTTTGACCAATCTGAGTTTGAAACACGGAACCAGCGCGCAGTGGATAAACAGCTTCGAGGCTGTGCTGCCGACGGGTGAAATCATAAAAACCGGCATTGCGGCGGCCAGCGCAAACTGGTGCACCAGATCGCCGATGCCGGATTTAATGGGACTTTTCGTTAATTTTCAGGGCAGCACTGGGGTCGTCACCAAACTTGCGGTCCAGCTTTGGCCCAATCATCCTTTCCGGAAACGCTTTTTTATTTTAGCATACGATACCGACGAAATGTACGATCTTATCCGGCAGCTTGTGCGGGCCGAAGTCTGCGATGATATCGGGGGGCTGTCCTGGCCGGTTGGGAAAATGTTGTTTGGAGAGAAAAAACCTCTCTTTTGTGACCCATCGGAGCCGGAGCAGTTTCTGTATATCGACGTTTCTGCGGAGTATGAAGACTTGTACAAGCTCAAGTTAAACATCGTTGATCGCCTGGTTAGCGAACAACAAAAAGCCGGCGTTCGTTTGGAATCTCCTCTCGACATCAAAAAATTAGTGAAAATCGCCCCACGCTTTGAAAAATTTGCAGATTTTCCGGCGGAGCTGGATTTTTTGCTCGATCAAGGGGGATTGACCTGGATAGGCACTTTTGGCCCGACGTCGAAATGGAAGGAGGGGGTGAAACGCGGTATGAGCTTGATGATCGAGTCCGGCTTTCCCCCGATTGTCGTCACCCGGCCCATGCGCGGCGGTCATTTCGGTGTTTTAAGGTTTATCGCGGTTTTCGATAAAACCGATCTTGAGAGAGTAAAAAAAGTCACGAAACTCAATCAAGAGTTGAGCGATTTAGTCATCGAGCTCGGTTTCTTCCCTTACAAGACCCCGGCCTGGGTGGTGAGGCGGCATCGCGACAAAATCGATACCCAGTTCTTGAACCTTCTCTCCAAAGTCCGAAATCTCCTCGACCCGAATGGAATCATGAATCCCGGCAAATGGCCCACGAATTTTTGAAACAAGATTTACCTGCCGTTGAAAAGCCCGCTGTCTTCCGCAGATTCCCGGAGCTGAACGACATCCCCTGGTTTCCGCTCGGTCAATTTCCTACGCCGGTTGAGAGATTAGAGAATCTCGGCACAGAGCTCGGTATGGCGAATCTGTGGGTGAAAAGGGATGACGTCTCCGGGCGATTATACGGCGGGAATAAGGTTCGCACCCTGGAGTTTTGTTTAGCGGACGCGCAACAGAAACAAACCGAGTTGCTGGTCGCGTACAGCGCTTTGGGCTCCAGTTGGCCGTTGGCATGCGCCATCTATGGCCGCCTAATGGGGTGGTCGGTCGATATTTTCTACTTACCTTACCCGACGGATGAAATCAAAAAGAAGAATCTGCACGTGACGAAAAAACTGGCCCGGCGCGTGACGACTGCGCACAGCTTGTTCACGTTCCCTTTCTGCTTATATTTTCATCTCCGCCGGGCTCGTAAAAAACACAAGGTGTATCTGACCCCACCGGGCGGCGTCACCCCGGTCACGACGCTCAGTTATGTCAACGCCGTGCTCGAATTGCAACAACAGGTGGAGCGTGGAGAAGCGCCGGTTCCGGACTTCATTTTTTGTCCGCTCGGCAGCGGTGGCACCGCAGCCGGGATCGCTATCGGACTCAACCTCATAGACTGGCCGACCCAAGTCGTGGCCGTGCGTGTGGTCGACTTCTTGGTGGCAAATAAAATGACGTTAAAAAATTTAATCCGCCGGGCCGTGAATACGATGAAGAACAAAGGCGTCCGGTTGTCGACAAAAAAGAAGTGGGGGGATAACGTGCAGATCGAACATGGTTACTTTGGCAAGGGATATGGACGCCCAACCGTTATGGGGGCAGAGAGCATCCGGCTCATGCAAAAATTTGAAAATCGAGCTCTCGATTCCACCTATTCGGGTAAAGCTTTTGCCGCTGTTTTAGACTTGTGTAAAAAAAACTCGTTTGAGAATAAAAAAGTCCTGTTTTGGCAAACATTGAATTCCCGCAACCTGGACACGATACCGGAAAAGCTGGCTGAGTTGTAAAGGCTAAGCGGTTGTGCAAAAATATCTTGGTAAACCTTAAAGTCTTAAAGACCTTGTTTAATCTGAACGCACGGTGTCCGATCATTGCTCTTCTAAAGTGTAATAGTTCACCTGCTTTTTTCGGACGCTGATTTTCACTGATTCCGCAGATTAAAAGAAGAACATGGATTTTTGAATGCAGTTTAATATCAACCAATGCCTGATCAAACAAGTCACCAAAAAGTTTTTCAAGAAATCAGCGATTATCTGCGTTCATCAGCGTCCAAAATTTTACTCGATGAACTGTTCGTTTCACGTTTCACGTTTGCCCCGACCGTTTTAAGTGCTTGAACCAAACAGGTTTTTTTGCTATATTCGGGACTGAAAAATGTTCAAACGAAAATTAAAAATTATCGACGCTCATACACACTTTTTTTCTTACGAGTGGTTTCAGCATTTTTATAATTTAGCCCGGGAGCAATTTACACCTGGGGACGGCGTCGCTGCTTTGGCGCAAAAGTTAGGCTGGGACCTGCCCCCGACTTCGCCGAAAGAATTGGGGGAGCGATGGGTGAAAGAGCTTGACAATAACGGCGTGGCAAAACAGGTTTTATTCGCAAGCAAACTGAACGACGCCGAGCAATTAGCCGCGGCTGTCCAGGCTTTTCCTCAACGCCTCATCGGCTACGTATTGATCGACCCTAGACAAAAATCAGTACGAGAGCACCTGGTTTATTCTCTGCATATTTTAGGGATGCAGGGCATTCTTATGTTCCCCTCACTGTTTCATTTTTATGCTTCCGATAAAATCGCCTGTGCAATTTATGAGGAAGCTCATGCTGCGGAGGCGCCGGTTTTTATCCATTTCGGCCGATTCAAAATCCCTATTTTCGAGAAACTCGGTATCCCGGATAACGTCGATTTAAAGTATTCGAATCCCCGCTATCTGAAAGAGGCCGCGCGTGAGTTTGAGGGCGTCAACTTCATCATTCCGCACTTTGGCTGCGGCTGCTTTGATGAAGCGTTAGAGCTGGCCGCGGAATGTAAAAATATTTATTTCGACACCTCCAGCTCCAATTCCTGGATAGAACCGCCGCTCACTTTGACCGAGGTCTTTAAGCGGACTATCGATGTCGTGGGCGTTGAACGTATCCTTTTCGGCACCGATTCATCGTCCTTTCCGCGCGGCTGGCGCAAAGATATCTTTGAAAATCAGATGGCGATCCTAGACTCTTTGAATTTATCGACAGCGGAGAAAGGACTGATTTTCGGGGGGAATATTTCGCGTATTCTTAATTTGACCTAAATTGAGCGATTCCTGACCAGGGGAGGGGCGGTGTACAAGCTTTAGCTTGCTGGGGTGAGGGGAAAAACACGCTAAAGCGTGAACACCCAACGAACTACCCAACCCTGAATGACACCCGTACCTCTCCTGACCGATTACGAACTTTCATGTTTTTCGTGGGTTCCAGTTTTCTATTGACTAAGACGTAGGTTTTTAATAATTTTCTGACATCATGAAAATCAAAAAGTTCCAAAGCAGCAACGGTCTCGAAATTTTAGTCGGCCGCGACGACAGAAGCAACGACGCGCTGACGTTTTCCATTGGCAGAGCGCATGACGTCTGGCTGCACGTGAGCGGCGCCTCGGGAAGCCACGTCATTTTGCGAAACGAAAACGCGGATGCTCCCGACAAAGAAAGTCTCAAAGAAGCGGCGGCTTTAGCAGCCTGGTTTTCGAAAATGCGCGCCGGAGGCAATGTGACGGTGTCGTATTGCCTGCTGAAAGACGTGAGCAAACCGCGGGGTCTTCCCGCCGGAAAAGTGACCATAAAACGCGCCAAGAAGATGACCGTGCGCCCGGCTTTGTTAGAAGAATTGGCAGGTGATTAGAATGAGCTCATCCAACCAGACCGCTGTTTTTAAGATTGCCATCATCCAGCATCCGCCGGTTTTCTTGAATTTTCAAGACAGTCTCATAAAAGCCCGTACTCTCATTGGGCAGGCTGCCGGCGAAGGCGCGAATCTGGTGGTTTTCCCGGAAACCTGGCTGCCCGGCTACCCGGTGTGGCTTGATTTCTCGCCTAAGGCGGCGCTTTGGGACCATCCTCCGGCAAAAGCATTGTATCGTGTTTTGGCGGAGAATTCCGTGGTGATTCCAAGTCACGCATTCGAGGAATTATTAGCGTTAGCCGGCGAAACCGGAACTTACGTTGTCATGGGCATGCACGAATTACACGGCGGAACGCTTTATAACACCATGCTCTTTATCAACAAAAACGGCCGGGATTTCCGGCTGCACCGCAAATTGATGCCCACCTATTCAGAGCGCATGATTTGGGGACGCGGCGATGGCAGCACGCTATCTATTCTTGAAACGGAATACGGAAACATCGGCGGGCTGATCTGTTGGGAACATTGGATGCCCTTAGCCCGGGCCGCCATGCACGCCAAACAGGAGACGGTTCACATCGCGCAATGGCCCATGGTCAAAGAGCATAACCTGCTGGCAAGCCGTCACTACGCTTTTGAAGGACAGTGTTTTGTCATCGCTGCCGGGTGCGTGCTCAGCAAAGCCGATATCATCGATGGATTTACATCGTTGCCACAGCCGGAGAATCCCGGGCTCGAGCTTTTGGAAACGTTACCAGGCGAAGGGGCGGATTTGATTCTCAAAGGCGGCAGCGCCATCATCGCCCCAAATTCCGATTACCTGATCGAACCGGTGACGGATAAACCGGAGACCCTTTTCGCCGACATTGAACCCGGGATGATCAAAGAGGGGCACTTAGTTCTCGATTCGCACGGTCATTACGCACGGCCCGACGTTTTTCGTCTGGAAGTGAACGACGAGCCCCAAAGGAATGTCATTTTTAAATCGGAGATCAAATGATTGAATTCATTCAAAATTGGCTGGCGGAACAGGGCTTAAACCAAACCGGCGCTGTTATGCTCGCTAGAGGCATGGTTATTGTTGTTGTCATCGCCTTGAGTATTGTGGCCAACGCTTTTGCAAAGAAGATTATTCTACGCATGCTCACCCCTTTGATTGCCCGCTCACGCACAAAATGGGACGACGCTATTCTCAAAAGAAAAGTCCTTTATCAGATAGCCCACTTGGCGCCGGCGCTTGTCATCTACCTCATGGTCCCGATCGCATTGCGGGGGAACGACACCGTTGTTTCTGTGGTGCTCTCAGCCACACTCATCTACATCATTATTGTCGTCGCGCTTGCTCTCGACGCCTTTCTCAATGCCTCGGTCGATATCTACAGGACGACGGATATTTCCAAGCAGTTTCCTATCAAGAGTTTCGTACAAATGGTTAAAATAGGCGTGTATTTTGTCGCCGTGATCTTTGTGATTTCTATCATTCTCAATAAAACGCCTTTTTTCTTGTTAAGCGGGGTTGGCGCCATGACCGCCGTGCTCATGCTGATTTTCAAAGACCCGATTCTTGGGTTTGTCGCCGGCGTCCAGCTCAGCGCCAACAAAATGCTCTCCAGGGGGGATTGGATCGAGATGCCAAAATACGGCGCGGACGGCGATGTGCTGGAAGTCGCTCTCACAACCGTGAAAGTCCAGAATTGGGATAAAACCATTACCACCATTCCCACTTACGCGTTGATCAGCGAGTCTTTTAAAAATTGGCAAGGCATGGAGCAGTCCGGCGGCCGGCGCATCAAACGTTCCATCAACATCGATATGGGAACGATCACCTTTTGCACCGAAGAAATGCTGCAACGATTTTCCAAAATCCAATTTATTGCGGACTATATCGAACAGAAAAAGAAAGAATTGCGTGAATTTAATCAGAGCGCTAAGGTGGACGAAACCAGTCTGGTTAACGGTCGCCGGATGACGAACATCGGAACGTTTCGGGCTTATGTCAACGCCTACCTGAAAAATCACCCGAAGATCAATTTGGATATGACCTTTCTTATTCGCCAGTTACCGCCAACACAACACGGTCTGCCAATCGAAATCTATGTGTTCTGCAAAGACAAAGTCTGGGCACATTACGAAGCGATTCTGGCAGATATTTTCGACCATTTTTTAGCGGTCATTCCTGAATTCGATCTCAGAGTCTTTCAAGATCCGACCGGCGGAGATTTTAAACAGTTCTCAGCGCCGCAACCCAATAATTTAGCCACGGATTTACACTGATTGACACGGATAAAATGAATTTTTGAATATGAAGTATTGTTCATTAATTAACAAAATCCGTGTTTCATCAGTGTGAATCCGTGGCTAAAATATTCTTAAGTAACACACTAATTGTGGTTACAATTCATGGCTAAAAAACCGGCAGGTTTCGACAGCGCACAACATACCGCTGAAGAATACGCACACGATAGAGAAAAGGCCAGCTACCTTTTAGAAGAAGCCGAGAAAAAAGCAGAACGTCATAAGCGTGTATTAGAAAAAGTTTGGACGGATTTGCAATCCTTGATCCGAATGGCCAAAGCCTGGATTCGCGGCGAGTACAAAGAGATGCCCTGGCAAACCATCATCTTCGCCATGGCTGGAATTATTTACTTTGTGAATCCGTTTGACATCGTGCCTGACTTTCTGCCGAGCGTCGGCTTTTTAGACGATGCAACCGTCATCGGTTTTGTCCTTAAATCCATTAAACAGGATATCGAGGAGTTTTTACATTGGGAGAACGGCGGTTCAACCCAATAAGAGCGTTCGCAGTAATAAATAAAGAAGAGTGATTGACCTGTAAAGTTTTAGTTTCAATAAACGTTGAGAATTGCTATCTTCTTTCAGAAATGACACAGAAACAAACGGAATGTGTCGGAGATTAAATGACTGAGACACCAAATGACTTGCATTCAAGAGTTTCACAAGCAGTTGCACATTTTTGGCAAACACGACGCAGTCAAGCAGAAAAGCAGAACAAATCAGGCACACGAGATCAGGGTTCCAGAGGAGCCGTCACTGGTGGCGCCCAAATGGATGGCTTTATTGGCCTTATTACAGAAATAATCAAGTCAGCAGGAATAGATGAGAAACACCTCTTTTTCAAGAAATCTCTGGAATTACCTGGTTACTTTCGTCCCACAAAAGAATGGGATCTCTTGGTCGTAAAAGACAATCAACTTCTGATAGCCCTGGAAGCAAAATCTCAAGTAGGTCCTTCTTTTGGAAATAATTTCAACAACAGAACCGAAGAAGCCATGGGAAGCGCTTTGGATCTGTGGACTGCCTATAGAGAAGGAGCCTTTAACAAGACAGTGAAACCTTGGTTGGGATAATTTTTCATGCTGGAAGAATGTGCTAAATCACAATCACCTGTAAGAGTAAAAGAACCTCATTTTGAAGTTTTTCCTGAATTCAAGAGGGCGTCCTACTCTAAAAGATATGAGATTTTTTGCAGAAAACTACTTAGAGAAAGGCACTACAATGCTACGTGCTTTATGACTTCTCACAGAGGAAAAGGGTTAAAAGGCGATTTTATTGAGCCTGCGGACGATTTGAGCTTCAAAATGTTTGCAAATTCTTTAAGATCTCAGATACTCACGTTCGGTAATTGAAAATAGAAGACATGACAACACATCGATTGATTCAGGGTGACGCCCGAGACCTTTCTTTTTTGCAAGAAGAATCTGTACATCTAGTCGTTACCTCTCCACCATATTGGAACCTGAAACGATACAACGATCATCACGATCAACTAGGACACATCTCGGATTATGAACAATTCTTGACGGAGCTGACCAAAGTCTGGCAGGAGTGTTTTCGCGTTCTGGTTCCTGGTGGTCGTCTTGTTTGCGTTGTTGGTGACGTTTGTCTTTCACGGAAACGTCACGGTAGACATGTCGTGGTACCTCTTCATGCAGATATTTGTGTAAGTTGTAGAAAAATAGGTTACGATAACCTAAATCCCATAATTTGGCACAAAATCTCGAACGCAAGCCACGAAGTCCAGAATGGCACCAAATTCTTAGGAAAACCATACGAGCCAAATGCTATTATCAAAAATGATATTGAATTTATTCTTATGCAAAGAAAGCCAGGCGGCTATCGAAAGCCTACTGCAATTCAACGTGAAAAAAGTAGAATCGATAAAAAAGAGTACGGTGCATGGTTCCAACAGTTTTGGAACATATCTGGAGCTTCTACGAAGAAACATCCCGCTCCCTATCCTATCAAACTCGCCTACCGTCTTGTCCGAATGTTTTCTTTCTATGGTGATACTGTGCTCGATCCATTTTGTGGAACTGGTACCACGATAATTGCTGCTATGAAAAGTAACAGAGATAGCATAGGGATTGAGATAGATTCGGAGTATTGTCGAATGGCAGCCAAACGGCTTGAGATAGAAAATCAAAATCTTTTTTCGAACGCACATCTGGATTTTTCTAAATCGGTCAAAATGCAGGCAGTATCAGGCTCTATCAATGCATCACCCTGACGCGAAAGCTGTGGCGTGATTTCGGAGTTCCGGACATTTTTCAAATTCAGGGCTTTCACAACGTCCTGTGCTCTTTCACTCGCGCGGCTTATGCTGTCGTTCGCTTTTTATGAAGTTTGAGATTCTCCACTCTTTTGAAGTCGTTCAGAGTAAAATTTATCGTAAAACTCAATGAATCACTTTTTTGCAGGTTACTTATGAAAGCTATCGTTTTGAAAAAATCAGGACCGCCTCGCGTTCTCAAAATCTCAGATGTTCCTGAGCCTGTTCCGGCAGCGGTTGAAGTCGGTGTTCGGCTCCACTATACCGGCGTCAACTATGCTGAAATTTTATCCCGAAAAGGTTTGTACGACTGGGCGCCGAAACGCCCCTATATTTTGGGTATGGAGGGGGCGGGCGAAATCGAAACTGTCGGCGACGGTGTCGACAAATCACGAATCGGACAAAAAGTGATCGTCGGAACCCAGCTCGGCTGTTACGCAGAGAAAATCGCCGTCCCGCAAGAGCTCGCGGTTCCGGCTTTGGAGCAGTACAGCATGGAAGAAAACGCGGCGTTTATCGTCAATTACATGACCGCCTGGGTCGCTTTGTGGGAATTGGCTCGTTTACAAAAACATGAGAAGGTTTTGATTACATCGGCAGCCGGCGGCGTCGGTTCGGCTGCGGTGCAGTTGACCGCAAAATTGGGATGCGAAGTCTACGGACTCGCCGGCAGTCAAGAGAAGATTGACCTGGTCAAATCACTCGGAGCAGCAGAAGCGTTGAATTACCGCGACAACGATTGTTTTCAACAGCTCCGTGAAATCAGCGGCAAAATGGATGTGATTTTGGAGACCGTCGGCGGCAGGATTTATAAAGAATCACGTAAGCTATTAAATCCGTTTGGCCGTATGGCTGTTGTCGGTTTTTCCTGCCTGAATTTGAAAAAATGGAATCCGGTTTCCTGGTGGCAGACTTTGCGAGATCTTCCCCTTGTGAGTTTACACAGTTTAGCCATAGCGTCCAACGGGATCATGGCGACGCACCTGGGATTCTTGCTGAAAGACACGGAAAAAACGATTGCCATTTTTGAACGGCTGAAACAGTTTGTTACGGACAACCAAATCCGGCCGATTATTGGCAAAACGTTCCCATTCGAGCAAGCGTCAGCAGCGCACGCTTTTATCGAATCCAGAAAAAGCGTGGGCAAGGTTTTACTCCGCCATAATTCCTAATTCTGTTGATTCAGGCGTGAGAAGCTTCGGAGTGCAAAACTTTAGTTTTGCAGAGTTTCAATGAAAACCGCAACGCTAAAGCGTTGCACTCCAATACCAAAGGCTGAGATATTGAGAACCAAAATTCTTTACAGACAGAGCAAGTTTTCTCCCACAGAACTGGAAATCCCACTGAAATAATTTTTTTGAATTTCTATTTCAATTCTGTGGGCGGGCTTTTTTCTTGTCGGTTTGAGGCGTAGCTTCGCTATATTGTTACCCTTCATGGTGGGTAATTCGTTGGGTGTTCACGCTTTTAGCGTGTTTTGCAAGCCCAAAGGATATTTCCTTGCACTTTAACAACCGTAACCCTATATTCGACAATCCGTTTTTTCTTGGTTGTAAAAAAATGAAAGACGATGTACACAATGAAAGATAAAAAAAGTTTCACAGTCGTTTCTATACTTGTCCTCTTAATTATCGCGGTGATCTCGATGCAACTTGTAAACGATGAAGGCATGTCGCAAGCGCAGACGGAAGAAATATCCGGACGCAAAACCATCCCCTCGCCGAAAGAGCTGGCAAAGCTTCCCACAGACGGCGGGCAGGATTTCAACCGGCTGGTTTTCCAAAAAAGCCCGTACCTGCTGCAGCACGCCGGCAACCCGGTCGACTGGTATCCCTGGGGCGAGGAAGCGTTCCAAAAGGCCAAAAACGAAGATAAACCGATTTTCCTCTCTATCGGCTACTCAACCTGCCATTGGTGCCACGTGATGGAACACGAATCGTTCGAGGATACGGACGTGGCGGCGCTGTTGAACGAGGCCTTTGTGTGCATCAAAGTAGACCGCGAGGAACGGCCGGACATCGACCAAATTTATATGTCTGTAGCCCAAGCCATGACCGGAAGCGGCGGTTGGCCATTAACTATCCTCATGACGCCGGATAAACGCCCGTTTTTCGCCGGCACCTATTTCCCCAAAAATAGCCGCTATCAACGCATCGGCATGGTGGAGCTTTTACCGAAAATCTCCGAGTTGTGGAAAAACGAACGCGACAAGCTGCTGGAAAGCGCCGAAAAGGTCGTCGCATTCCTACAGAATAACACGAAAACGGAGCCGGGCGACGCTTTAACCGAAGCCGTTCTCGACACGGCCTTTCAGCAACTGCACAGCCGCTATGACGCAGCTCACGGCGGGTTCGGAACGGCGCCAAAATTTCCTTCGCCCCACAACTTTACGTTTCTGCTGCGTTACTGGCAGCGCTCCGGCGACCCACAAGCGTTACAGATTGTGGAAAAAACACTCCGTCAAATGCGACTCGGCGGTATTTTCGATCACGTCGGGTTCGGCTTCCACCGCTATTCGACCGACTCCCGCTGGCTGCTGCCGCATTTTGAAAAGATGCTCTACGACCAAGCTTTGCTGGCCATGGCCTATGTTGAAACCTCCCAAGCGACCGGCAAAGAAGAATTTGCTCAAACAGCGCGGGAAATCTTCACTTATGTACTGCGCGATATGACCTCGCCCGAAGGCGGTTTTTACTCCGCCGAAGACGCAGACAGCGAAGGTGAGGAAGGCCTGTTTTACCTCTGGACCCCGGATGCGCTGCATGAGCTTCTGGGCGAAAAAGACGGCGATTTAGTGATTCGTTTGTTCAACGTTGAAGCCGGCGGGAATTTCGTCGAACAAGCGACCGGGGAGAAAACCGGCCACAGTATTATGCATCTGCAGAAATCGCTGTCAGAGCTGGCAAAAGAAAACGACATGCCGCAGGATGAGCTGAAAGCCCGTTGGGAAAAAGCCCGCAAGAAGCTATTCGACGCCCGTGAAAAGCGCATCCATCCACTCAAAGACGACAAAATACTGACCGATTGGAACGGTTTGATGATCGCGGCCCTGGCAAAAGGCGCCGCAGCGCTGGATGAACCGTTGTACGCCGTCGCCGCTCGAAAAGCAGCCGATTTTATCTGGAACAAACTTCGCGACCAGCAGGGACGACTCATGAAACGCTATCGCCAGGGGGAAGCCGCTTTGCCAGCGCATGTTGAAGACTACGCGTTTGTGGTTTGGGGATTGCTCGAACTGTACGAAACCACTTTTGAAGTCGAATATTTGCAAAAAGCGATCGCTTTAAATGACCGGATGTTAACCGGCTTTTGGGACTCCGAAAATGGCGGATTGTTTTTCGCCTCCGACAGCTTGAACGACCTGCTCGTCCGTACGAAAGAAATTTACGACGGCGCCGTGCCGTCTGGTAACTCGGTGGCGGCCTTAAACTTTATCCGTATCGGACGAATGACCGCCAAGCCCGAGCTTGAAGAAAAAGCGGCAGCCATCGGGCGCGCTTTTTCAAATCAGGTTAGACGCGCCCCCATGGGATTCACTCAGTTGATGTCCGCGATTCATTTCGCCGCCGGACCTTCCTATGAAGTCGTCATCGCCGGCTCTCCCGGTCACGAAGACACAAAAGCCATGCACAAAGCTCTCCAGCAAAAATTTTTCCCTAACAAAGTAACGCTCTTTCGTCCTGTGGACTCTGAAAAACCACCCATTGTCGGTCTCGCTGAATTTACGGAATATCAAACCGCTATCAATGGCAAGGCGACGGCTTACGTTTGCAAAAATTATGCATGCAACGCCCCAACGACCGACATCGATCAGATGTTGAAGCTGCTGTTGGATAAGTAGCATGAATGGTGAACCGTAAGTTCCCAGCGTGGCAAAGCCCCGTATAAAACAGGGAATTTAACAACCGCACGATTTCAAAACATGCTAAAAAAGTTCAACTACGGATG
>JBHHWX010000095.1:0-14774 GCA_046756745.1 bacterium
AGTGACGTTCAGAACACGGATAATCGGAAAGCACGGCTGTCTTGCTGCTTTTATATCACCAGGATTATTTACATCCGTGCATTCTGCTCATCTGCGTTCTAAGGGGTGATGATCATCCGCGACACTTGTCGAGGTCTCCGGGTGCGTTTGATGCTTTGTAAAACAATCGATGACAACGCCCCGCGGACGGTGCTTAAAGCTCATTTCTGAGTTTTCGGTCAGGTTAAATTAATAAGGGATGCCAGGAGTTATCCAGAATTCACAGCCATCTCAATCGATTCTCCATGCTAAGGACAGACCAAGGAAGCCCAGAGATATTCGTAACTGTATCAACAAGAGTTTGTCCATGGCATCCCTCATTAACACTCCTTCCTCCACCAATATCGAGGAGTACTCACACCATTTCAGCTAATTCGCGTTCTACTTGTGCAATTTCCTTTTTTGCTTTAACTAAGGCAAATAAATCTAACGCGAATTGGTACTGTTTTTTCGCTGTTTTCCGGTTGCCTTTTTGCCTCAACATTCGAGCATATTCAAAATGCGCTTCGGCTTCACAAAGAGGACTTTTGTGTTTCCGCGTCAATCTAATACTTTTCTCAAAGTATGATTTTGCAGGCACCCACTCATTCCTTGAGGTGTAGATAACTCCTAAGAATTTATAAGCATCTGCTTCGCCCAACTGATCCTTGAGCCTTTGAAAAATCTGCAATGCTTGTTTGCACAAGGCTTCCGCCAGCCGATTGTCATCAACGGCCATATACAATTCCACACGATTGAGTTTTACAGTCGCTTGCAAGCGCACATCGCCGATATCCTTGGCTAACTGATAGCTCAGCTCGTAGTGAGCACCCGCTTCAGCCCAACGGTCTGCGTCAACATAGGTCATGGCCAGGTTATGGTAGGTCTCAGCAAGTCCTCTGGTCTCACCTATTCTTTCAAAGAGCGGAAGACTTTTCGCGTAGAATGCCAGCGCTTTTTCCCAGTTTCCTTGAACGTTGGCCAGGGCGCCGAGGTTGTTATTCACTTTTGCTGTAAGTTTTGTCTCGTTTATGCGTTCAGCTAATTCTAATGCCCTCTCCCAATTGGGCATGCACTCGATAAAATGGCCGCGTTCGAAATGATAATAACCCAAGCCGTTGTGAGCATTCGCCTCTCCTTTTTCATCGCCACAAGCTTGTGCGATTTTCAGACTTTCCTGATAGGAATTAAGAGCCTCATTCCATAAATTTTGCATCAATTGAACGTGCCCTATCCAAAGATGGGCCTCGGCTCTGAAGGTCGCTAATTTTTCTGTATCGCTTAGTTTGATGACCTGTCGATAAGCCTTGAGCGCTTTGTCCCAAGCCCCGAAGGTTTCATACGAATGGCCTTGCCAGAGCCGGATTTTAATTTCATCCTCACCCCCATCGACAGGACGGATTTTTAACAGGTTCTCCACAGACTTTTCCAAATTTCGCAGCCGCTGCTGTTGTTCATTTTCTTCAAATAACTGTTGGATTAAGCCCTGTAGTTCCGAAAGCAAGTCATCGAGATTCTTTGAATAGCTATCAGCGGCCGCCAACCAATTCCGGAGCGGCGCCGAAAGAGAATCTGCGAGTGTATCGTTCTTCTTTTTTGCGATGGTATTAACCAACTTCGAGCCTCGAAAATAAGCCTACAAGAATTCTACTTAGAAATCGCATATCGTGAAAAATGAGTAGTGCGCCCCTGCACCTCGTTTCGTTCTGTGTCAACCGTAGTTGGGATAGATTCCCAGATATTCGTATTTGGGTTCCAAACCGCTATTGAAAACAATTCCTCATCCAGGCCGCCGGTCAAGGCATGATCATAACTTAAAATGAGTTTAACCGGAGCCTTGAATTCAGTTCCATCCGGCCCGAAATCAAACATCAAGGTGTCAGAAACCGGCATGGAAAAGGTGAGCTCCGCAGGTTCGTCTAACACGCCGGCAGGCACTTCTACCCGATGTTCTGCGTGAACCAACACGCCCCCAAGAATCCCAATCACAGCCTTGCTTACGCCGTTTTCAGCATCCTGCCGTTTGCGAACCAGCAACAGATCGGAATTATAGCTTGCTTTCACTTTGGCCAAGCTTGTCAACTCAGAATCGTGCGGGGTTGTCGGCGACCAGGTATTATCCCCGCAAGCGATCAAAAACACTGCACATAGCAGAAATAGTCTCAGTAATTTTGACTTCGCAGTTACTTTGCCTTTCATTTTTAGCCTCCTGGGAGTTTGATGAAAGTTGTACTCGAAATGTAATATATTATCCTTAGCAGGCTTTTATAAGGCAAAGGGTATGCCAGACGATTTCTGTGTAAATAGTATCTCCTCAACTTCCTTAATATCAATGAATAACGTTCTTTATAGCACCATCGAAAAACAAAACCAACACATCAAAATGGTAACGATTCGAGCTGGTAAAAGTAACGAAATGTTACTCTTGGGGTTTCGCTAGTGCTTCCTTAATTTTGCACGTCTGAGCGGGATATCGTGTAAATTAAAAGACCACAAAAAAGGGAAAGAGTAACCTGAAATTTCTTGGCTGACTTTTTCCCTAAACCGGAACCAAAAAAAAATCCTAAATTGAGCGGTTCCTGACCGAGGGTGTTCGGTGTACAAGTTTCAGCTTGCCCCGACTCCTCTACTATAGAATTAAGGAATCGGGGCTTGCTGGGGTGAGGGGAAAACACGCTAAAGCGTGAACACCCTACCCAATTGCGGAAAAGGGCATGTTGAAAATCTACGGTTGTTGGAAACACAGATGTCCTGGCGGAGCGTGATCAAGGGGCGGGGCTTCAAGCTTTGGAAAACGAACGAAATCAGGCGCCGCTGTATTTGGCCCGGTTTGAGTGAAGCCGCCAATCCCACCCGTGGTAATCCAATCTTCTTCAGACCACCCGCTTTCACAGGTATTTGAGGCGATATGTCGCATGTCCAGTTGCGAATCCATGAACATAAATGTGCCAGCCGGGATAACCCTAGGGGTCCCCGGCGCAAAGGATAACATGTAGCGGATTCCCCATGTAGGCGCTGTAACCGGAATAGGCCCATTGTTCGGATCCCAATCGCTGCCGCCGGCTGTCAGACTTGCGGTGAGCGAGAGTCCAGGTACCGGCAGTCCGTCCATGCCCTGAGCAACGGTAAAGTCACCCGGCACAGGCAACCCTGGTATGAAATCATCGTGATGGACTCCCCGGAATGCTGACGCCCGGAACGTGTTGGTCGCCAGATCAAACGGACCCCAATGAAACGTGCTCAACTGACCGTTCCAATTGGGGTCGGGCGTAAAGTCTGCTGTGAAATCATAAATTGTTCGACACACTAAGCGGAACACATCCCCGGTTTCCGGAGGACCGCCCCAGTTGAATAGACCATCGCCGTTCACATCGGAGTAACGCCAAAGGATGGTAACGCGTTTGGTTGCGATGGGATTGCCGGCGCGATCGGTGATGACTATGCCATCGAGCTTGATTTTACCTTTTGCAAGTTTCACTTTTTTGTTGAGAACAGTCGAGCCGTCGCTTGGGTTGTTCGGCGTAAAGGGTTCGTTACTCTCACACCCGATGATGATGACTAAAAACATCAACAGTGTAGCAAGTATTAGAGTCGTTTTGTTTTTCATGGTACTATCTCCTGTAGTTTTAGAAGGTTGACGAGTCTTTCCAGGGTCGATTCGGACACAGTAAGAGATTCCGGATCTACCGTCACCTAAAATTTTGGTTGATCATGAGAATAATTTTTTTATATTAAATAGAACCCTGAAGGATAGAAAATGCGAAAGGCCCTGGGCTACACGTATTTTCCTCTCTTTTGTCTTCGGCTACCATCCGAACAAAAGGTCACTTCAAGGAGAGCAACAAGGCGGTTGGTGAACGTTTGAGAGGCGGTCGCCAACTGCTTTTTAATGGGTAAAGCTATCCTCCTTTCGCTAAAACAACGTTATTTAAGTTTGACCCTCCAGTAATTTAACCGTCCCTGTTTTTACAAAAAGCGTGCCACATTGCTACTCGCCTTAACTAATTAGTTGATTTTATAACGGTTACCGCTACATATCAGCAGGACCATAAAAGGATAATACACATAGAATAGTAACGAAACGTTGCCTTCTATTTCAAAGTGCAATCGCTTGAAAGTATAAACACCGCGGTGTTTTTGAACATTAGAATCCCTGAGCAAGTACAGGTAGATCGTCAATCGTAGATCGTCAATCATATATCGTATATCAGATTCCGGACTCGAACATATACGATTTACGATATGCGATCTACGATATACGATTTTTAAAAAGAAGCTCGACTTCTCAAATCGTAGTTTGTCAATCAAATTGTCGACAATGCAGTTGTCGATAAAAAAAATTAAACGCCTAAGTGAGGAGTCTTAAGGGAGGAGCAGAAGAAGAATGGAATGTCAAAGAATTGTTACCTCAATAAATTATATTTTTTAATTTTTCTGTCCAAACGAGGTCTTGATATCTTAAGAATTTGACAGGTTTTTCGCTTGTTCCAGCCGGTATTTTCCAAAACGGCTTTTATCAGAAATTGCTCCCCTTCCTCGAGGCTGAGCCCTCCTTCAGGAATAGGAATTTGAAGGCGGTTAGGTGTGCTTCTCTCAGTCAAAATTAGCGGCGTTTCCGATTCTAAAGCTTCCGACATACTCTCATGCGTGACCCGCTTTTCATCGGTTAAGAGAACGATGCGTTCGATGGTATGCTTGAGTTCCCGAATATTGCCGGGCCAGTGATAACTTCTTAAAAGAGCTTCAGCTTCCGGAGTGAACCCCTGTACCGGATTTTCGTGCTGTTCCCCATAATGGGATAAAAAATGGCGAGCTAACAAGATAACATCGTCGCCGCGATCTCGAAGAGGCGGTAGGTGAATCGATACGACATTTAAACGATAGTAAAGGTCATTGCGAAAATGACCGTCTCGAATGGCCGACTGCAGATCGCGATTTGTGGCTGCGATAATGCGCGTATTTATTTGGTGCTCCTGGGTACCACCGAGACGTCGAATTCGCTTTTCTTCCAGGGCTTTTAACAATTTCACCTGGATCTTGGGAGTCACTTCACCGATTTCATCGAGAAATAATGTGCCGTTCTGAGCTAATTCAAACAACCCCTTTTTTTGAGTTTTGGCGTCAGTAAAGGCGCCTTTTTCATAACCAAAAAGCTCAGATTCCAGCAGACTCTCGGGCAAGGCGTTGCAATTAATTTCCACAAACGGCTGAAATTGAGTAAAGCTATGGTAATGAATTGCTCGGGCAGCTAACTCTTTGCCGGTACCGGTTTCGCCACGCAAGAGCACGGTAACCCACTTACGGCCGACAATTTTTGAAATCACCTCGAATACCCGCTTAATTTCCGGACTCTCTCCCACGATGTTGGTTAATTCATATTTTTGTCTTTGCTTTTGATGACGGTCCTCTCCTTTATCGAATTCCTGACACTGCCGGAAATATTCCGAAAAGGCTCTTTGCAATTTCTCAGGCTCTTCGCGAGTGTTGATGACTTCTTTTACGCCCATTTTGACAGCCTGCATCACAACCCGCAACGGACACGTTTCCGTCAGACCGATAACCTTGAAGTTGTTTGTAGGTTTATTTAAAAGATGACGTATAAACTCAAACCGGTTAGGCAAGTCCTGGTCGAAATCGACCAGAACAACTTGCGGCAGCTCGCGGTTGAAAAGAGTGAGAGCTTGATCACTTTTTTCGGTGGTTAAAAGCACTCTGTCGACCTTTTTACCACGAGGAAGGCCTTCCTGCAAAGAATGCTTCTCTGAATTCCCTAAATATAATATTTTTAACGTCACTATAGAACCCTCAACTCTTGTGGTTATTTATCTGAAACCCACCAATCTTCAATGTTGACTAAAAAGCCTCTGGAATCCATTTTGACTCCATTAACTCTTAGGCTACACCCCGCCAGCCTATCCGGAATAAAAAGGAATGTGTAAGGAGAATCCTCAACAATAATTTTTTGAAATTCGCGCCAAATGGGTTTGGCCAGATCATTGCGTGTGATGCGTCTCCCCTTTTCCAGAAGTTCATCCACCTTTGGATTGTGATAAGAAATGAAATTATAGCCATTGTCAATAGCTTTGGAATGCCATAGATCCGTAGGGTTCACGGTGAAATCAGCGTCCCATCCTGAGATCACTGCGTCAAAATCCTTTTTCACAAACACCTTATCGATGAACAAATTCCACTCAGTGGTTTCTACATGGGCTTTGACGCCGATTTTCTGCAACTGCGCCTGAACCATCACCGCGGCATCTTTGCGTATCTGGCTACCGGCGTTGGTGACTATGGAGAACTCAAACTTTTGGCCCTCCTTATCCAAAATATCATCATCATTGGAGTCACCCCAGCCTTCTTCCTGCAATAACGTGCGGGCAATCTCCGGGTCGTATGGAAAGGCCGCTAAGCCAGGGTCGTATGCCCACGCCACCGGCAAAAGCGGCCCCTTGGCTTCCTGAGCGAATCCTTCCAGCAGAGTATCGATAATCTCTTTCCGGTCTATAGCGTAAGTAAGCGCTTGCCGCGTCTTTTTTGTGAATAGAGGCTTTTTGTTGTTCCATCCCATGAAAGTAAAGCCCAGCCCCTTATAGCGAAACACTCGCAGCTCTTTTTGTGATTGAACTTGCTTGAAACCCAGCGGCGTCAACGATGGCGCCATATCCAGAGCGCCGGTTATCAGGCTGGTCAAGAGTACGGTTTCGTCGGGAATAACGACGAACACCACTCGATCCAAAGCCGGCCGACCGAATGCGAATTGAAGATTCGCCTCGAACACTGCCTGTTGGTTCGCCTTCCACTCGACTAATTTGAACGGACCATTGCCTACCGGGCGCCGGTTAAAGTCCGATTCAGCCAGGCTCTCAGGCGCAATTTTCTCGAGGATATGCTTGGGTAAAATAGGAATTTGTGTGTCGAACAACGGATCGGGGTAAGGTTTTTTAAAACGAAACCTTACGGTGTACGTATCCAAGATTTCCACATCTTGGGTTAAATCAAACCGGCTGCGAGCCGGGTATGCCACTTTCGGATCGATGGCCAATTGATAGGTGAACAACACATCCTCGGCCGTGGTCGGCACACCGTCTGTCCAAAACACATCCGATCTTAAATAATAAGTGAGCACGCTGTCTCCCCGCGAGAATTCCCACCGTTTCGCCAAGTATGGCGCCAAACTCAGATTTTCATCAAGACGTGTGAGGCGCATAAACAGCATGTTTTGAATCACTTGCAACGCATCCGAGTCTGAAGCATTGAGCTCATTAAAAGAGTCGAAATCGCCCTTCATTCCGATAAAAACGGTTCCACCGACTCTCCTGCCATCGTGGTCCTGTCCCAGCCCGGACAGGGGATTCAAAATGATACCGCAGAGAAAAAAAATAAGGATGAGTCTTATATCAAAATGTGTTTGTTTCCGCATCATGGGTTCTCCCGTTTTAAACATCGCACGGTTCTCTTTTCATTGATAGTGATATTTTCAGGAAGAGTATGACTGCACGCTTCATCTGCTATCAGACAGCGTGGGTGAAAGGTGCAACCCGACGGTAAGTTCATTAAATCCGGCACATTGCCATGAATAGGCTTAATATCGGCTCGAAATCGCCCGTTGATTTGAGGGTCTACTTTGGGAATCGCGTTCAGCAAAGCTTCGGTGTAAGGATGAAGCGGGTTGGCAAACAAATGCGGCGTCGAAGCCTGCTCCACAATTTTACCGGCGTACATCACCGCAACACGATCCGCCATTTGAAACACAACTCCTAAGTCATGGGTGATCAAAAGCAGCGAAATCTGCAACTCTTCCTTCAACTCTTTTAATAAGGCCAAAATTTGACTTTGGATCGACACATCCAGAGCCGTGGTCGGTTCGTCAGCAACCACTAAAGACGGCCCGCAGGCCAGTGCAATCGCGATAAGGACGCGCTGCCGCTGACCGCCGCTCAGTTGATGAGGATAGGCGCGATACAATTTTTCCACGCTTGGCAATTGCACTCTTTCCATCAAATTCAGAGTGTGGAGTTTGGCTTGTTTGCGTTTCATGGAAAAATGATGTCTCAAAATTTCAGCGATTTGCTCACCAACACAAATAACCGGATTCAGCGCTGACATGGGATCTTGGAGAATGAGTCCCATTTGTCTGCCGCGAATTGATGCCATTTGCTTCTCTGATAACTCAAACAGATTTTGACCGCGAAAGTCAATCCTGCCCCCCACAATTCGCCCGGGCGGAGGCACCAACCTGAATATGGAAAACGCCGTGACCGTCTTGCCACTGCCGGATTCTCCCACCAGGGCCAACGTCTCGCCGGCATAAATTTCTAAATCCACATCATCAACAGCTTTGAGCGTGCCCTCATTTTTAAAAAAGTAGGTTTTCAGAGATTCGATTTTAAGCAGTGGTTGCATTTTCCAAACCATACAAATTATTATGAAACGTGGCACTCAACCTCAACCTCAACCTTAACCTCAACCTCAACCTTAACCTTATCCTTATCCTTATCCTTATCCCTAACCTTAACCTTAACCTTTCTTCAAGCTTCCTGCAATCCAGTGCAAACTCATCACGGTTAAAACGATAGCTAGACCGGGAAAGACGGTCATCCACCACGCAAAGGAAAGTGCAGGACGGCCGTCATTGATAATGGAGCCCAAACTCGCTGTCGGCGGCTGCACACCCAACCCCAAAAAGCTCAATGCCGATTCGATGAGGATGATATCCGCCACTCGAATCACGGCCACGGCCAAGAGAGTGGCCATAACGTTAGGCATTAAATGGCGCACCAGGATGCTGGGCGTATTTAAACCGACAGCGCGCGCTTTTAAGATAAAAGGTCTTTGTTTCAACGATTGCACCTCGGCTCGCACAAGTCGCGCCACGTCCATCCAACTGGTAAAAATAAGCACAATAATAAGTCCCCACAGCCCGAATCCGAAGAGAGCCATGCAGCTCACAGCCAGGAATACAACGGGAAACGCCAAAAGCATATCCACGAACCGCATGAGAACCCGGTCCCAAATGTTTCCCAGATAACCGGAAATCGCTCCGTAAAACGCTCCGAAAAGCAATGAAAAAAGGACGACTGAAAAAGCGATAAAGAGTGAAATTCGCCCGCCGTACAGGACTCTGGCAAAGACATCGCGCCCAAATTGATCGGTGCCAAACCAGTACTCGGATGACGGCGGCCGATAGCGATTCAGCGCAGGCTCATTCTGCGCGTTCGGGTTGAATCGAGTTATCAAGGGTGCACACAATAATATCAATAAAATGATTCCTAAAATCAATAAGTTTCCGAATAACCGGTATTTTTGTTTCACTGCTAGATGTATCCTTTGGGCTAAAACCAATCATAGGTGCTGGGTTAATTCAACCCGAAATTTACCTTTGTGAACCTGTGTGGCTCTTCGTGTCTTTGTGTTGAAATCGTTGGAGAAGTTGAGAATGACAGTTTTGCGCTGTCGTGTTAACTGAATCGAATTCTGGGATCGATGAGTCGATAGAGACCATCAGAGATCAAATTGCCTAAAATCACCATAACAGCGGCAATTAAATTGACCGCCATAATCACCGGGTAGTCTTTGGCAAAAACAGCTTCGTAGGCGACCCTGCCCATACCGGGCCAAGCGAAAATGACTTCAACGATAAATGCGCCGCCCAACAAAAACGGCCAATACAAGCCTAACAATGTAATAACCGGCAGCAGCGCATTCTTGAAAGCATGATACAAATAGACCCGGCGCTTCGACAGACCTTTGGCAAGTGCGGTGCGGATATAGTCTTGATTGCGACCTTCGCGGATATGTTCCTGTACAAACCGTGAAGTGGCCGCGGCGCCGGACAATCCTAACACAACAACCGGAAGAATCAAGTGCTGTGCACGGTCCAAAAATGTCGTCCAAAAGTCCGTCTTCGTTAAAAACAAGGACTGCATTTGGGAAGCAGGCAGCCATTGCAATTTCAAGCTAAAAAAAAGAATGAGCAGCAAAGCGATTAAAAATGTCGGAAGCGAATAAATGACCAGAGTCGAAAAATTTAAAAATGTGCCTAGCCAATGAGCTCTATAGAGTCCGGAAAGAATTCCCACGCAGCAGCCGACGATGATATTCACTAAAAGCGCCAGACCCGTCAATAGTAAGGTTGCCGGAATCGCTTCTCGCAACAGATCCGTGACCGGTCGATGCTTCGCCCAGGAGTAGCCCAGGTCGCCTCGAAACACGTGAGTTAACCACAACCCGAGCTGTTGATACCAGGGTTGGTCTAGGCCCCTTTGCTGACGTAATAGCTGGAGATTTTCTTGTTTCACTTTGGAACCGAAGTACAAATTCGTCGGATCCCCAGGACTCAAATGAAAAAGGAAAAAATTCAATATGCAAATTCCCAAGATGAGAAAAATTGCAGTCAGAATCCGTCGCGCGAAAAATGGCATCTCACATATTCATGATTATTTAAAGATTCGTCGATACGTGGGAATTATATGCGCAAGAATGCGCATACAATTCACACTTTATGGATTCGCAAGGCAAATTTTTATAATACTGAAAAAATTATGCCAGCTTGATTCCGATAATCCAATAATCCTGTGGAATCGTTAGGCTAACTTAGACAGCCTGAGTGTCATTTAATGGCAAATCTGCTGTGGTAGGAATAGTGTGCTCAGCGGAAGTTTCTTTCACCCCCAGTCCCAACAAAGATTCCGCGTTCGCTGTGGTCCGGGTTTTGATATCCTCGGGTGAGACTGCTTTTATCTCGGCTAACTTTTCTGCGATGTGAAGCACGTGTGCCGGCTCGTTGCGGCGTCCTCTGCGCGGTTCCGGTGAAAGAAACGGACAGTCGGTTTCCAAAAGCAGCCGCTCTAATGGGATGCGCTTGACGACTTCAGGCAGGTGTGATTTTTTGAAAGTAATGTTGCCGGTAAACGATATATGGAAACCCAAGTCCAAGATTTCCATAGCGGTCGCCTGGTCTTCGGAGAAACAATGAAAAACGCCGCGCAATCCTGCGCTCCCTTCCGACTTGATGACGTGTAAGATTTCCCGCCCCGCCTCGCGGTTATGAATGACGACCGGCAGGCCGACTTCTTTCGCTAATCGAATCTGTTTTCGAAAAGCCAGCTCCTGAGTTTCAACAGGAACGCGATCCCAGTAAAAATCCATGCCGATTTCACCGATGGCCACGACTTTCGGATGGCGGGTCAGCTCTGTCAATTCGGTAACCGCCGCGTCGTCCAGTTTCGACGAATCATTCGGGTGAACGCCAACTGCGGCAAACAACCCATCGAATCGTTCGGCTAAGCCGATGCACTGCCGGCTGGTTTCAAGGTCAACGCCGATATTGATGATTTTAGCAACGCCGGCGTCTTGTGCCCTTTGGATGACTTGTTCGCGATCCTCATCGAATTGCTCAAAGTAAAGATGGGCATGCGTGTCGATGAGCATTTCTAAGTATCTCATTTTTTGTTTGTAACTCGAGACGGTCATAAACAAGAGCTTCTAAATCCATGAAGCTTTCATGAACCTTGTAATCAGCGTCGTCAGGCAACCCGTCTTCTTTTAGAGATTCAAACTTCTTTCCAAACATATCTTCAAGTACGCGGATTTCTGAGTTGATTTTTCTCAACTCATTCTCCGACTCCAATATTCTATATCGCAAACCATCCTCTATAATTAACTCCTCCTCCTCTTCGGGAATTTCCAGCTTATTTAGCTTTTCAGATATTGACATTGTAAGCTCCTACACGTCTACGCCGTAGTGTCAGAAGTTTTTGAACTATGATATAGTGTCTGAACGAAAACTCCTTCCTCTTCCCGAAGGCCTCTGGCCGAGGGGTGAATTCCTGCATGGCTCGGCGGGACGCCTTCGCGAAGAAGTTTTCAAATCGCGCATTTTTCGAGTTTTCGGTAGACACTATATAGTTAACTTTAGATGTTTCTGGTATCATTCAAACCTCAACTAATCCTGGCTCCGGAAGCGATCTCTCCATCCACCGTAGCCAAGCGCAAGGTTCCCGAATCATCCTCTGCCGCCAAAAGCATGCCTTGCGATTCCAAGCCGCGTATCTTTGCCGGCTGCAGGTTGGCCGCGATAATGATATTTTTTCCTGTCAACGTCTCCGGAGAAATATGCTGAGCAATGCCGGCGATGATTTGACGTTTCTCCTGGCCGACTTCGACTTCCAGCCGCAGCAATTTGTCTGCCTTTTCGACTTTTTCTGCGATCAGCACTTTGGCCACACGCAAATCCACTTTTCGAAATTCCTCGATCGAGATCACGTTAATCTTCTCCTCTTGCACAGGTTCGGCCTGCTTGACATCGCTGGTTGGCGCGGAATCCGCCAACTCAGCGATTTCAGCAGTAATGGGTTTGTCTTCGATTTTTGAAAAAAGAATATCCGGTTTATTCAACGGGTGGCCGGAGTCGATGGAGACCGTTCCCGCCAGAAACCAGTCTTGTTGATGGACTTCGCCGTCCAAATTCAACAAACGCCAAAGCTTTTCAGCAGAAAACGGCATAAACGGCGCCATCAGCACCGCCAGCGTTTTCGAAATCTGCACACAAATATTCAGAGACGTCCCGCATGTATCTCTGTCTTCATGCACGGTTTTCCAGGGAGCTTTGTCGTTAAAGTATTTATTCGCGTCACGACTGACGTCCATAAATTCCTTGAGCGCCTTTTTCACTTCAAACTGATCCAGCTCGGCGCCGACCCGGTTTGGAGCTTCCGCAATACGCTTCAAAATCCAGCGGTCGGTTTCATCCAAGTCATGTCGCTCCGGCACGCAGTTATCAAAATTCTTATTCACGAACGTCAACGAACGGTTGACGAAGTTTCCCAAAATTCCCACAAGCTCGCTGTTGTTGCGGGTTTGAAAATCCTTCCACGAGAAGTCCGAATCTTTCGTTTCCGGTGAAATCGCCGCCAGGCAGTAGCGCATGGGGTCGGGGGGGAATTTGTCCAAATACTGTTCCAGCCAGACGGCGTGATTCCGGCTGGTGGAAAACTTTCCCCCCTCCAGATTGAGAAATTCATTCGCCGGCACATTGTCCGGCAGAGCATACCCTTCTTTCGCCATTAATATGGCCGGAAACATGATGGCGTGAAAGACAATGTTGTCTTTACCGATGAAATGGATCAGCCGGCATTTTTCGTTCTGCCAATAATCTTTCCAGCGAGCCGGCTCGCCAATCTTCCGCGCCCACTCTTTTGTCGAAGAAATATAGCCCAAAACCGCTTCGAACCACACGTAAATCACTTTGTTTCCGGCTTCCGGCAAGGGGACTTTGATACCCCAATCCAAATCCCGGGTGACTGCGCGATCTTTGAGCCCCTGTTTTAACCAGCCGTAGCAATAGTTCTTAACATTTTCTTTCCATTCAGGATGCTTGTCCAGAAGCTGTTTTAAACGCTCTTGAAAATCGCCCAAAGGAAAGTACCAATGATACGTCTCCCGCACAACAGGCGTCTTGCCCGTTACTTTGCTTATCGGGTCGATCAAATCGGTCTGGTTCAGATCGCTGCCGCAGCTCTCGCACTGATCCCCGCGGGCTTCTGCAAAACTGCAAATGGGACACGTGCCTTCAACATACCGGTCAGGGAGAAACATGTCCGCTTGTTCATCATAAAACTGCTTGGATTTTTTCTTCTTGAGAATGCCTTTGTTATAAAGATCGAGAAAAAATTCCTGGCCGGTTTCGTGATGAATGGGCAGTGATGTTCTCGAATAATTATCGAAACTAATGCCGAAGCGTTCGAAGTTGCGTTTGATAAGCTCATGAAACCTGTCGATGATGGCACGGGGAGTCAGATTTTCCTGCTCCGCTCTTATGGTGATTGCGACTCCGTGCTCATCGGATCCGCAAATATAGACCACGTCGTGTCCTTTGAGGCGTTGATAACGAACATAGATATCAGCGGGAAGATAAGCGCCTGCCAAATGGCCGAGGTGGAGAGGCCCGTTGGCATAAGGAAGAGCGCTGGTTACGAGAATCTTTTCTTTTTGTGCCATAGACTTTGATTTTATTCCTGCGTAAGACTAATTTAATTTCTCCGGATGCGTGTCGCCATTCCCGCAATCGTGCTCGCATTTATAGACATGCTCTTTCAGATATTCCAGAGAAAGAGACTCGGTCGAATCGTCCGGATAAAGCACCAAAATTTTTTCATTGAAGATATCGATGTTGGAAACGATGCCTTCGCCGCGTTCAGTGGTTATCGACTTTGCAAGCTGGGGGAATTTTTTAATCGCTTCATTATAAAAACTGCGTTCGTACATCAAACAGCATTTCAACCTGCCACAGACACCGGCAAGTTTAGATGGATTAAGCGAGAGATTTTGATCTTTAGCGGCTTGTGTTGTAATAGGCTTAAAATCTTTGATCCAAGCGGAACAACATAACTTTCGACCACAGACGCCGAATCCGCCCACACGGCGCGCCTCATCGCGAGCCCCAATCTGTCGAAATTCAATACGTGTTTTATAAATACCGGCCATGTCTTTCACCAACTGACGAAAGTCGACTCGCTTTTCCGACGTAAAATGAAACGTGATCTTCTTTTTATCAAACTGAAACTCACAGTCTACAAGTTTCATATTCAATTTATTCTTCGCGATCTTCTCTTGACAAGTATGAAAGGCTTTTTTTTCTTCATGGATATTTGCTTCGAACTGCTCCCAATCCCGTGGGCTCGATTTTCGGATAATTCTTTTCAGTTTTGATTGGCTATTCTTCTTTTTTATCAGAACACTGCCAATATGATTTACCC
>JBHHWX010000096.1:0-14668 GCA_046756745.1 bacterium
TCGACGCCGCTCAGATCCGGCGCGATCACATCCTCGCGACTGCTCGCCCCGGTGATCGCGATCTGATAAATATCGTGGTTGATGAGTCCGTCGACCCCGGCGGAGCGTGGATAGAGACTTTTCGCCTGCGCGTTCAAACGCTCCTGCGCCCGCGCCACCACTGCGTCGCTCTCGGCCTCGATCACGAGCTGATGCCCGTTGTTGGCCAAGCCGATCAAGTTCGTCGTCGCGTGGCTGATGTCCGGGTTGACGATGGCGGCTTTGGTCAGAAAGTCCAGCCACTCGAACGGCACCAACGGATTCACGCCCTCGAAGAAGTCGAGGAACCCGCCCATCGCCTCGAAGATGTTCTGGTCCTCGCGCGACGAGCGCCCGCCCGCCGGCAGCGGCTCGCTCAGCGTCCGCCGCAGCGCATACGGCAGCATGCGCCGCATCAGCCAGAAACGAAGTTTTTCAGTTAAGTTTATCATCAAAATTCTATTTCCGCCCTTTTCAAAAAGAGCTGCGCGATGAGTTCCTGCAGCTCATATTCAAGTTCGCGCGGAGTCACGGATTTTAAAAATGGATAGCCGCAGTACTCTTTTTCATCGCGCCGGTAATCGACCCGCAGCCGCATTTCATTGCGCACCCACCAAATCTGCGCGCCGCCGCCGGTCTGAATCACATACACATCATAATTCACGCCCGCAACTTGCACCGCAAAGCCGGCGACGAAAACCTCGTCACCGGTCGAAATCACCGGCTCCCGCAGCTCGGATTTCGCCGCGCACCCCAGCGCCACGATCAACAGACTTATTTTTGCCAACTTTGTCATTTGCCTTACTTGCCACTTGCCACTTGCCACTTGCTACTCCCTACAAAAACTCCCGAATATCGGCATCGTGCCCACGAACTTTCCTTCCTCTTTCGCCAGCAGCGCCATCGCGGTCGCCATGTAGTTGCCGGCGTGGAAAAAATGATTCGGGACGTGCTTCTTGAATTTATATATCTTCTTGCCCAGGCGGTTGTCCTCGGTCTCGTCCTTTTGCGAGCCGACTATATGGTGCTTGGCAAAAGTCGAGTCCTCGAAATCCACCATGCGCCCGTCTTCTTCGATGGCCTTCGCCGGGAAAATAAGTTTCGGCAGCTCCGGGGTGAACAGGTCGCAGTAGTCATCCAGCGCCTGCTCCCGGTCCTGGGCGACGGTCAGAAACTCTTTGCCGGCGTGCTCTTTTTCGTCGTCTTTTAGAACGTCGCCGCGATAATAATTGAGATACACCACCTCCGGGAACTCATACGCCAGCCGGCGCGCCACGTTGGTGAGAGGCAAAGCATCGATCACAAACAGTGTGGTATTTAAGGACCGTAACCGTTTGGCGCATTTTTCCTCGACATCGTCTGAGTCGAACACCTCCCACCAAATAGTTTTCAAAACATCATCCTCGAACGTCGCCCACACCGCGTAACATTTGTCGCCCATATCCATGCCGCCGATGGTCCAGCTCGATACCCCGCACATGTCGTAATCGCGCTTGAGTTTTATCAAGGTATCGCGCCCGATCCTCTGCAAGTCGCCGGCGTCCGGGATGGCGAGACACGAGCTGTGACGCTGCGATCTCGCGCTCTTTTTCTTGGCCGAATCGAGCCAGCGGTACATGATATTATCCAGATTCATCCCCTCTAAAATCAATTGCGGTACGCGATAGCTCTGCGTGTCGCGATCCGGGTGGCGCGCCACCCAGCGCCCGTTTCTTTTTCGGTTGATCTTGGTGCCGCATTTTTCGCACACCACCAACCAGCGCTCACCGTCATGTTTCATGCAGCGCGGAATCGTTTCTTTGCTCAAAGAGGACTGATAGAAAATCTCCTCGAGGTTTTGATAGTGCCGGCAGCCGGGACAGCGAAACAGCATCACGGTCTGCTTGCCGTCCTGAAAACCTTGATCCGCCGGTCCGCCCGGATAAAGCTCGCGCGCAAACGCGAACTGGCGGCCAAAGTCCGAGGCGTCCATACGCTCACCGATCACCTCTATGGCCTCTTTTTTCATGATGGTCACCTCGTCCAACGAGATGCAATCGATCGGTTTCGAAAGCAGTTGCCGGATCACGTTGATGCCGAGAAAATAGATGTTATGATTGTAACAACTATAATAGTAGTCACTCTCGTGCTCCTGATAAATTCCACGCAGCAGCTCGTTCCGTTCGAGCTGCTCATCGTGAAATCGTGTCCTCATAAACGGCTTGACGTCGACGATGTCGGGCAAGCAATAGGCGCAATCGTAACCGCGCCAATTCGGCAGCCAAAGTTTGAGTCCGATGAATAGCGTCGAGATCCCCACCTGCGTGCCTTTCAGCACCCAGATCTTGCGGTACTTGTGCAAATCTTTGCATAGCGCGAGATACGGCTCATAACCCTCGAACGAATATTTCCCAGTCTTGCCGCCTTTCTTGACCGACACGAACTTCGTCAGCCACTCGGCAAAATCCCATTTGCCGGGACGCTTGCGCTTGGCGTGAATCGCAATCGTATCCAGCGCCTGACTGCTGTGCTTGAGAATTTTATTAACTTCAGACATAACCCTGACGGTGACCTTCTGCTCTTTATAAGGTTACCGTCTTAGCTTTTCCTTTGTTAGCTACCAAGATGATAACCTTCAAAAACAGAAGGTCATCATCTGACCTTATTTTAAGCCGCGCGTTTTTCCGCCGCTTCCGCATGTGGTGCAAAGTGAAACTCGTCTTTCTGTTTCGGCTTCAGACCGATTTTTTTCAAACTCTCTTTCGAAATCTTGCCGGCGTTATAATCCGTGTTGAGTTTCTGCAGATTGACCTCGTGTTTCACCCGGATATAAGCGCGCTTTTTCAGCTCTTTCAATTTGACCAGCACGCGCTTTTTATCCCAGCCGGCGAGCAGCGTTAAACTGACCCGGCCTTTTTTGAACCACACCCGGCCATGCGCCAGCAGCTTCTCGCGTGTCGTGCCGTCGTCGATCTCGTCTTTGTGCTCTTCGCAGAAGTGCCGCAAGTTCTTTTCGATCTCATTTTGAATCTTCACCGAGTCGGTCACCGCCAGCCGGAACCTCTCCTCTGTTCTCGCGATGTGATCCTGGCGGATACGATCCGCAGCCTCAAACTTGAGCTGCTCCTCATGCCAGCGCTTGATGCCAATCGATGCGCTTTTCCAATTGTCGATCACCGGAATACTCAATCTTTTTGCCATAACAGGTCTCCTTTTTTTAGTTGTGTCCCCTCGAGGGGACAGACGCCGCAGGCGTCAGGGGTGTCGTCCCCTCGAGGGGACAGACGCCGCAGGCGTCAGGGGTGTCTTGTCCCCTTTTCAAAGGGGACGGAGCCGCTTGCGGCTCAGGGGATTAAACCCTCAGCACTGCAACCGTAACATTGCTCAGATCGTCATAATCGATATAGACCATCCCGTCCGCGGCTTGATTATATTGCGACGCTGGAAACGGCCCGATAAACATATCTGTCGAAGCGCCCACCGCAACCACGCGATCCGCCACCGACAAACCGTCCACCGTGCCCGGCGTCTGCACGGTCAGATTCAACGCCACCGCCCCGTTTTTGATATGCAAAATCGTCTTGCCGTCATTCTTGAATTTATGACCGTCCACGAATGCCGCGGTGTACGTCGCCGCCAATCCAGCGCGCACGACCGGCTCAACCGTCAATTCCGTTCTCGCCATCTTTTCAAACCTCCTTTTTCAAATTGTGTCCCCTCGAGTGGACAGAGCCGCTTGCGGCTCAGGGGTGTTGCCTGCCGCCACTCTGCTTAACATCCATCTCCTGTTGTAAAAGCGACTTGAGCGCCTGCTGACGCTCCAACAACAGCGGCCCCAGCGTCTCATCTTTTGCCAGCGTCATAAATATAAAATTGACCGTCTGCTGAAACTGAAAATCCGCGGCGATCTTGTTGCGCTCGCCGGTGAGCTCCAAAATGAGTTTGCTGATATTCGTCAGCGCATTGACCGCGCCCTCCACTGATTTTGGCTTAAGCGTCTTCTCCTGCGCATCGATCACGATCTTGTCGTAGATATTGCGCAAATCCTCGATGAGCTGGCTGCGCATGCCGATGATGTTTTCCTCAGTGCGATTCTGGATTTTCTTATCGGTCGCGAGCAGCCGCTCGCGCCAGTCACCCTTGACGTAGAAATCTTTTATTCTCTGCGGCGTGATGCGCTTGCAATCTTTCGGAAATCGCTCGCGCATTATGCGCGCCGTCATGTTGTAGTTGCGGCATCCGGCATAGATCACGAAAGCATCCTCGCGGCGCCGCGGAGAATACCGCGAGGTTCTTTTGCGTTTAGCTGCACTCATGGCATCTTGACTAAGCTATAAATGACATTGATAAACAAACCCATCAGCAACAAAAATATCGCCCAGTTGATTTTCATCACTGAACTGATCTTGTACTCGATGCGGTCCACCCTGCGAATCAGTCCGGGATTGCCCTCGGTGCCGTCGCCGTTGACAGTCAAATCCAGCTTAGCTAAATGTCTCTCGATTCCCTTCTCTGACGCCATCTCCGCCTGCAATTTATTCACTTTGCTACCTGCCACTTGCCACTTGCTCCGCACCAATCGCGCCACCGGCTCGGCCTAACCGGACGCCGGCAGCGCAAAAGGAGACCAGGACTGACCGGAACACCACAGTCACTTGTGTTAGGGGAAATTAAAAAAATAGGGGTGATAAAGTATTCAAAATTTAGGAAGTAGGGGAAAACAAAAAAGGCGCCCTTTTTTGAAAAGAGCGCCTTTCTTAAAATTCGGAGCTATTGTTCTTCATATAATCCAGAATCGTCCAGCCCGGAGCCTTTTTCAGCGAGGCCACCGCGATGCAATCGAGCTGGTTTTTCTGCGCGCGATGGGTCGCCTGACGCGCGATGAAATCCTGCAAACTCCACCACGGTACTTTGCGACGTACCGGCGCCGCAATGGTCTCGAATTCGCCGCGATCGATGAGGTTGCAGATCAGACGTATAGAACAATCGAAGATATGCGCGATCTCGGTGCCGGTGTAATGATCCCCCTCGCGCACGCAGGAGAAAAAGCGCTCGTCGATTTTCTTGGGATTGCGCGGAGGTCGCACGAAAAGCTGATACACCGAGTCGCGCGAACAGTGGAAAAACTCCTCGGCAATCTGCAGCGGCGAGTAGAAGCGGTCCGCATCGATGTCCGGCACGTGCCGCGGGTCGATCAGCCGTCCGTTATCCTTGACAAATTCCGGCTCCTCGAAAATATCGAATTGTCTGAATCTGCGTCTCATATCCTTATACCTTATATCCTCTCGCCCTCATCTCATTTAACGCTTTTATGACACGCGGCGCCAAATCGTTCCCGATGAATCGCTCGGTCGCCACATTGAAAGTCCGCTGCAGCCAGACCCGGAACTTGTAAATATCGCCGAACACCGCCGCGATCAGGTCGCCCAAAAACCGGCGCTGCGCCGCGTGCAAGCGCTGGTTTTCTTGTATATGCTTGTCGATTTCAGCGACCTTCCTGAAAAAGTGCCGGTCGATCTCGCTCTGCAGTACGGTGCAATATTCGTGATATTCCGGCTTCAGCCGGCCGTTGCGCCCCATAAAGCTTTTGACTGACGCCGTGCCGGTGTACGACTTTGCCCCCTCGCGCAAAGTCTCGTGGTCGATACCGAGCTCGCGCGCTAAGGCGAACAGCCGTTTATACGGGTTATTCATCCGCGAGCTCGCGCTCAAGTTGTTTAATCCGGTCCGCCCGGCGCTTATGCTCATCGCGATAGCGCCAGTCGTTCGACATGCACCAATATTTGTCGTATGACTCACGCAGCTTCTCCAGCTTCGCGCGTTTTTCTTCATTACTCATAGTTGAAATCCTCCTTTCTTTAAATTGTGCTCGATGCGCCGGATGCGCTCTTTGATGTCGGCTCGGCGCTCTTCCGGCATGTCAAACTTATCCAAATAGCGTAGCAGCTTTCTGCGCTCGGCGCGCGCTTGCATGATCCACTCCGCTTCGACCTCGGGCATTCGGAAATCAAGCAGCTTTGCCAACTCTGCCAACTCAGAATCGATCTTTTTTTTCTCTGCCTTCAACTGCTCCTCTAACTTTCTCAGAAAGAGCATTTCCCAACGGCAAGCGCCGTGCTTGCTGTAGAGAAAATAGATCAGCGATTGCGGCTTGTGTTCCATCGCCGCGCGCATATCGTCTATCAGCGCTGCCGCGCCGCAGGCTGCTGCATGTTTGGCCACTTTCTCGTCCCAGTTGCGCGCGTTGCTATCTGCCGCATACGCCGGCTTGCCGGTCAAGCGCGTGAACTCCTGCTTGATGCGGGCAACGGCGTTTTTATTCCGCTTCAGATAGCGCCAGCCGTCGCGGTCCCAAAGCTTCTTGAACAGCCAGAAAAGCTCGGGCCAGCGCTTTTCTGAATAGAATTTTTTGATAATATGTGGAATGTTTTCCATATATTGCCTCTGTTATATTGCCCTGCAGGTTAATTTTAAATCACAAAGTCCTTGCCAGTCTCGCTGGAAGTGGAAAGTGCCTACACTAAACCCGAACGGAAATCCTACTTGGCTACCACTTCCGTAAACCAGCAGGGCTTTCACCCCACCCCACTTATTAATCATGTCCATTATCACTTGTCGCTGAAATACTTTGTTCGTCGGTAATATGTAAACCACGTTGTCAGCAATTTCAAAGCTGTGTCTTAGCCAGTCCTCAAAAATTGAATAGGGTGGGTTTCCTATCACCCACTCAACTTTATTTTCGTAATCAAAGAAATCTTTTCCCTCTCGAATTTCGCACCAATCTGAACCATTTGGAAGATGTCGAAGAAACGCCCCATCCCCCTTACATGGGTCAAGGCACTTTCCACTTGGTTTTATCCACGCTATTATCTGCTTCGCAACTTCGTATGGAGTATAAACCACATCTGGTTTTACAGGCTCCATCTTGTAAAGGGTCATTTGTCTCATTGGCAATATAACAAGTGCATTAACTCCGACCGAACCGCGTCACCCAACCGAACCCCTTTCGGCGGGTTATGCACGGCGTTGGTTGTTAAACCCTCGCTCAGTCCGTTCTTTTGATTAAGTAAAAACAGGAATACAATCTTGGGTGTTTATATGCCCAAATCATAAATGTGAATTTATCTAAAATTATAAGTAGCACCCAATCATGTGTTCTTTTTAATTTAATCATTTTTTACTCCTTAATTCGCTCGGCTGAACCGCCGCTGAGAAACGCGGCTCAACCAACAGTGCATCCATGAAGCTAAGCACATCTCGCAGGCATGAATCATTAAATACGCATTCTTCTCTTGAACTGAACACGTATTGTTTCCACGGTTTGTAGTATGACAAAATTGCCAGTTGAGAACCGCTACGATTATTATAAACTCGATAGACCGGCTTCCCTTCAAAAGTCTCATTATCATTCTGACGAATTGTTATGAACTTAAACTTTTTCATATATCCTCAAAGCAGGCTAATAAATTCATTCAGCCGACGCAAAAGCGGCGCGGCTGATGATTGCGTTAGTGCCTTTTTATTTAAAAGGTCATCGACTATCTCGCGCTTAGTTCTATCTAAAAAATCAAAATTGGTTGCTATATTATGTTCATCAGCCTCATGCTTATAAATTCTTTCAGCAATCGCTACATCAATATAATCAAATAATCGTCGCACAAAATCGGCACTAACAAGCGCATCAACTCGGACGCTATCCGCGTCTTTAGTTTTTCGTAAATCCTTTTCAGCCAGTATACCATATCTTTCAAGAATGCCACGGATTTGATGGATAATGGGAGTCATATTTTCTCCGGTTCCTTCAAAATCCGCAATTCCTCGATATGCTTTTGATGTTTCAATAAGCACAGACACAACGTCGTCGGGCAACTTGCTCTTTTTCATAATTTCCTCCGTTATATGTCGCCATTCACTCCACCCAACTTTGATGCGCCGCAGCGTCGGGCATTGTGGCAATCCCGGCCGTGAGCACAAACCGGGTGTACGCTTTTTTCGATACGGCACGGCCACACCGCGACGCCGCCGTTGCGACGGCCGTTGACATTCCGACCGTATTCGTCGCACATATCCTCCGGCAAATGTGGACCGCTCAATACCACGCCATCAAACTTTTTGATTATATGCTGCACATTTGGCTGCGACATATGATAGCGCCGCGCCAGTTGCAGTTGTGAGAGCTGCCCACTTTTATATAAGTAGGCAATCTCCCAGTTGCGCTTATCGCGCTCTCGTTTCAACATAACAACCCTCCTCTATAATTTCCGGTTCAAGTTCTCAAGCGTCTCCGCCGTCACCGGCCAGCGACCGAGGCGGTATGCTTCCTCGATTGCCCCGGCTGCGAGATTATTGATCATCAGCGGGTTGGCGTTGGGCAGCATACGCGTAATCTCAGCGATGGCCGACTCGTCGAAGATCTTTCGATAGTCCCCGCCGGCGCGGTCGATTTTAAACTCGATGTAACGCTGTACCAAATTCGGAATCGGGTCCAGCTTCACCAAATCGATTCTGGCCGCGACTTCGCGGATCTCATGGCCCGGTTCGTTCAACTTCATAAATAATTCACGCTGTCCGATGATAACGATGGCCAAAATCTTCTTGAGGCCATTGGTCATCTCGTGAAAGTTCTTCAGCGACTTGAGCGTGGCATCCGGCAGCAAATGCGCCTCATCGATAATGAGGATCGAGCGCTTGCCGGTTCCCCACTGCCATTTTAATTGTTCGCAGACGATGCGCGACTTGCGCTCCAAAACCATCGTATTCATGGTCCTGCCCGGCGCCTTTTGCAGCACATTCGCCTTGTAGAAAAAATCCTGAATCATGCTATCGATAATAGCTCCCGGGACGCATTTCGCTTTCTCGACGATCTGCGGCTCGCTCACCAGAAACGGCGGATTGTTTTGCCGACTTAACCATTCCAAAAACAGCTTCTTGACAATCGTCTTGCCGCCGCCGACTTCATCGTCGAACACGCCGATCATGCGCTGCTTTTGCGCTGCATCTTTCATCTTCTCCAGCACAAACTCGTGCTGCTGCGTCAGCAAAATATCGCCGTAATCGTCCATCTCCTCAAAAAACGGGTCCTTGCTCAACTCAAGCTTTTCTAAAATTTTTCCGGTCAACATGGTCGGTCTCCTTAATATTTTAGTTTCTACGTCCTTATATTTTTTTTGTCCCTTTCTCAAAGGGACCGACGCCGCAGGCGTCAGGGATTTCTCAAGCTCCCAGAGATCGCCATTGCCGGGCGCCCCGGCGAGGTCCAGAAGCATACCGATTTTCTCTTTGATTTCCAGCGCGTCCACGGTCTCGGGCCAGCGCTGGTGGTTGAGAATGTCGCTCAAAGTCGCCGCCGAAACCGGCAGCCCTTCGGCGAGAGCGCGGTAAGAGATGCCACGCTTTTTGAGCACTCCTTTCAGTTTATAAACAACGCTCATTTCTCCTCCTTTACCAAGCGGAGAAAAGTTTCGACCTGCTCCTTATGGACCGGGTCAAAGGCGCTCAACCGATTGAGTTTGATGCCGCAGCGCTGGATATAATTAATGATGAATTGTGTGTTGAATTTTGTCGCATTGTACACATGCAGCACTTTCGGCTTGCCCAAGACTTTCCAGCCGGTTTCTAAGAACAGGATGAGATCGAATGTGGAATCGTTGATGGTCTGATTATACAAGCAGCCATTTGCATCGATGAGCGTGGCGTTAATCCTGTGCAGCTCGCCGTTCTTGACATAATCGAGATACTGCCCCTCGATTTTTTGTCCCTTTTCCAAAGGGACGGACGCCGCAGGCGTCAGGGATTGTTTTTGTTTCTTCATGGTTCCGGTCTCCTTTAATTAAATGAATAAAATAAACTCTGCGACCCCGACGGGATTTGAACCCGCAATCTCCGGGTTGAAAGCCCGGTGAGTTATCCGATTACTCCACAAGGTCTTTTGTCCCTTTTTTAAAGGGACAGACGCCGCAGGCGTCAGGGATTACGCCCCTCCCGCCGCGCTCTTTTTCTCCAGCAACCGGCCGTCGCTCACCTCAGCCAACCGCTGCCGCAGCCACGCCTCGGGACGCTCGCGCTCGCCGGAAAAGACATTATCTAGCCACGTCAATTGCTCCGCGGTGGGCGGCGTATCTATGAGAAACTGCTGCTGTAACAGTTTGGTGAACCAGTGCATCGTCCGCATGACTTCCTTTTGCAAATCCGGCTGTATCCGGCTGCCGTCGATCTGCTCCGCCTTGCGGCCCATATAGGGCCGGCCGTATTGGTCCTTATAAAAGCCGTACAATTTCAGTTTCGGATCCTCGGCGTTTTCCAAAGCCTGACGCCTCTCCAGCGCCGCCGGAATCGGCAGGTCGTCCGGCTGCTTGCCGAACAGCATCACGTCCGGCTGATATTCGACTTCGTACTCTTTGTCGTCGAGGATCATGTAGAGCTTTTGCGTGCGTTCGTCCGGGTAGTAGAAGATCTCCACCATCTGCCCGATATAGTCGGCGAACGGTTTGCGCCGCGGCAAAAGCCACGTCTTGCCGTTGAGAGAAATCGTATAATTCTTGCGGATTTGCCGGACAGCCGGTTCCAAATGCAGCAGCTCGAACAGCTCCTCGTTCGGAGGAGTCACAAACCGCTGTTTTTCATTGTTCTGCCAACGTTCGAACGGGCGTTCGGAAGTGGACCCATGTTTGCGATTATTCGCGTAGATCAGCCAGTCCCACAGCGCCGCGTTCGCCTCGTCCAGCGACTTCCAGCCGCCGAACTTGGTGACTTTTTCGAATTCCTGTATAAACTTGAACCGGTTCTCAACCTTACCCTTCGAGCGCGGCGAGTAAGGCTTATGCGTGACGATGTGCACGCCTAACTGCTGCATGGCACGGCGGAAAACTTTTGAGGTGATCTGACACCCCTGATCGCCGTATAAAATCGCCGGCATGCCATGAAAAGGAAAATAAACCGGGTCCGACTTCACAGACCAGGCCCGATATAAAAACTCCATCCACGCATGTTTCGAATCGCTCAAGAAAAACTGCGCATAACCCACGCGCGAAAAGTCGTCTACAAGCGACAAAAGGGTCAGCCGCGGTTTGCGGTTGCCTTTCTTGTTTTTGTTGCGGTCGCGAATGCTTTCAAACCCGACTGAGCCGTCGTCATCGAGATAGAACTGCTGCGCGACTGTCGAATCGATTTGATGAATGTGGTTTGGCGCTTTTGCTTGCCATGAGCGGTACGGCTTGAGGTCCACCTTATTCTGCGCCCGCGATAAACCACGCTGGCGCAAAACCCGGTTGAAAGTAGCCGGCGCGATATCTCCTTTGCCGTTACCTTTGGCAATGCGCGCCAAATGGGTCCCGGCAAAGTCGCCGTTGACCGTGTAATACGCCATCTCCCTAAAAGTCTCCTCGGAAAACGCCCGCAGCTCGCCCCGGTCGCTGCGCCTGGCGCGCTTCGGACGCACATCCCGGCTATAATGATAAATCCGCGTGATGTCCACGCCCAAATCCTGCGCCAACAGGCTCGCCACCCGCTTGGCCTCGGCGCCGGAGAGTCCGGCCATCTTGGTTTGAATGTCGTGTATGTCTTCGGATTGTATCATTTCTGTTTCCCGGTTTCGTGAGCCGCCCTCGATAGTCAGTCCGCCCGGCCCAACTTGGTCACATCTATTTCCCCATTATCGTCGATAGGCAGCGATGCCAGCTTCTCCTCGGTAGCCTCGCGGAACGCCACCGGGTCCCAGTCCGCGTCGTCAAACCGGCGCAGGTACTTCGTCACCCGCATCACCTCGTGTTCGATCCGCTTCAGCACGAAGTCGCTGCTCTTGAGCGTCTCCTTGTCCTGCAAATCCGGCGGCGACTGTTGAATCGCCGCCTGAAAAGCGGTGCAAGCGTTCAAAAATCCGGTGAACTCGTTCCACCACTCCGGCAGCGGCTTCTCAGCCTTCTTGCCGGTATAAGCGGCGATTGCCTCTTTCTTCAAGCGCTCGATCTCCCGGTCCTTTTCATGTGAGGCGTTAGTCAGCACCGTCACCCGCGCGTCGAGCTGCTCCCGGTCCTCTTTCAGCTTGCCGGTAGCTTCCTTGATGCGTCTCTCCAGCTCGCGCGTCGATATAGCCACCAGCGTTTCCTTGTCTATATCCAAAAAGCTACCATTCTCCTCTATTTTTTGCAGCTCCTCCTCCGGCGCCTTGAGCAGGGCGTAAAGCTTCGTGACCCCAAGCTCAGCAGCGATGTCGGAATCGAAGCCACAGAAGCGCTCGGCCACTTTCATGTAGTTCCAGGCAGAGGTTCTTTTTATACCGATATGTTCAAGCGCTTGAACATATGCCCCGTGCGGAAGCATCTCCTTCAGCACGATTAAGCGCTTTCCAGCTTCGATACCGGACTGGAAATGCGTTTCAAGCGCCTCTTGCGTTTTGCGGATATAACGGTCCTTATCCCACGGTAAGCCATCCGCGAACATGGCCAACGCGCGGTATTTCTTTTTCTCGGCAAGCTCATTTTGCGCGATCATGGCATTGCGTTTTGCCTTTACCTTTTCCTTGAGGCTCATTTTTCTCCTTTCTATATTAGCGGCTCGACGTCACTCTTAAAACGTTCAACTTTTTTTTGAACGTCATTGACGACGTTAGCCAGTGCGGTTAAATAGCGATGACTGAGAAACAAAAAACTGTCGCCGACCTTAAAGGTCCGGCGCTGGATGTCGGATTCTAAAAAATCATACTTACACAGCGTACGCACGACGCGCACTAATTTTTGAGCTTCGATGTCGGAAAATTTTTCAGAGAGGTCTTTGTAACTGTAGGTTTTCAAAGGCTGCATCTCATCTATTAGCCCCTTCAAAACTTCGAAACAATCGGCTGCGGATTTCAAAATATATTTATCGTCTTGCATGGTTCTCCTCCCGTCGCCAGTTCTCGATTGCGTTAGAGATTTCGTTTTGATTGTATTGTTCCACAGCTAACTCAAACGCTTGTCTTTGCAGATACGACAGCCGCTTTTGCAAGCGATAGATCTCCGCTTCGATATGCTCAGTTTCGTGCACGATCCGCCCAACGCGGACGGACCCGGGATTGATTTCCGGCAGGAATTCGAGCCAGTGGGTTTTGAGTTCCATAATTCCGGTCTCCTTTTTTTGTTGCAATGCGTTAATTAATTTCGTATATTCAAATCACCCACATCACACCCCCGCATCCGGCGCCGATTCTACGCGGCTTTCTGAAACTGAAACTCGGGAAAGGCTGAGAAGAAAGCGTCATTCATCTTCTTGCGCAGCGGCTCCCCAATTTCGTGTCCGTTCTCCCAGAGCGTATAATATGTCCGAGAGACGCCGAAAAATTCAGCAGCAGCAGCTTGAGTTTTTAAGCCCAGCCGTTCACGCTGCAAGCGCCGGAATTCACGCTGATTCAGATTCAAAACGATTTGTGTTGACATTTGATCTCCTTTTGTGTAAGTTTCATTTCTTATCGATTGCTAAGTTGCAGTAAAGTACAATATAAGATACTTTTTATAAAAGTCAAGACCTTTTTGTATCTAACTGGGGATTTTTTTAAGTGTCCGGTCAACCATCTATGGGGATTGAAAACACAGTGGGGATCCGTCTTAAGAAGGCGATAAAAGCGTTAGGCTACAAAAATGTAAGCCAATATATCGAGAATAATGGTCTACAGAAATCGACTATTTACGCGATCATCAACAAGGGCAGAAGTCCCAGAAGCGAGACTCTAGAGCCTATTGCACAGACTGGGATTAATGTCAATTTCTTGATTTCTGGTAATGGCCCAATTTTGGTACCGGAATCAGGCAGTCCAGAGGAGGCACAGTACAAAGATTTTCGCTCAATAGTGCGTGATGATGTTGGTCAATATAACAGGAAAGAAAACGAACAAATGAGAGTGCGGCGAGTCGTCGCAGAATTAACAACCCTCAGCGACACATCTCTGAGGTCAATTATGGAGATATTGAAATCGTTATTGAATTTACAAGGAGACGATGAAAAATGAAAAAGTGTCTTGTTGTTTTATGTTTCCTTATTATAGGGCAGTCCGCTTTTGCGCAGGACATCCCTGAGAAACGCAAATTTGACCACCCAAAATTTAGCACAGACTGGCTTGGCCATGAATTTGCACTTAATGTTGATTATGACAAATTCACAGACACGACGACCGTTCAAGTCACTATTAGACTTCAAGGAAATAGCAACCTCCTTATACCTCCAAGTCTTTCTCTGCTTGCTTATTTCGTATATCAAGGCAAAGAGGTCAGCATTCCTGACCGCGTTCTCATCACATTCCTGTCAAACTCAAAAGGCTGGTCCCATTTGCACACAAAGCGCGTCATTTTCCTTATCAACGGCGAGCGCTTAGACATTGGCCCGCTTCATCGTAGCCGCAGTTTAGGCCGCGGCAGCGTAACCGAGTCTCTCTCAAAATACATCCCTCTCAACACGTTTCTCCGCATCATCACCAGCGCCAGCGTAGAAGGCCAACTCGGTGCCTCAAATTTCCAGTTAAGCCACCCCCAACTCGAGGCCCTCAGAGATTTCGCAAGCCACATGCATTTTTAATAATCTTTTATCAAATATTAAGAGTCCCCATCCTTAAAAATCCGTAAACAAGTGAAGTTTTAACCATCAAAAAACTTCTTTATTGTGATTTCCCTTCATTCTTATTGTTTCCTTTTTTATTATATTCGTT
>JBHHWX010000097.1:0-14625 GCA_046756745.1 bacterium
AATCATGCGATCAACACAGACTCCTTTTGGTTGATCGAGTCCAAGAGCCAGAGCTTTTTTCTCATCCATATTAAGCATGGCAATACCTAAGAAGGCCCTTTCGACAGAACCCTTATGAATCATATCGTTCATGATCTTTTTTGCCAGATTGATGGGGATGGCGAATCCAAAGCCCGCATTATAACCGGTCTCAGTCGCGATTGCAGTGTTGACTCCTATCACCTCTCCTTGTAAATTAACTAATGCTCCGCCACTGTTTCCCGGATTTATCGCTGCATCGGTTTGAATAAAATTTTCGACACTGTAAGAGTCGCGGATGATATCGATCTGTCGTTCTTTAGCGCTGATAATGCCGGCCGTTACTGTCGACTGCAGCTCTAATGGATTACCTATTGCTAACACCCATTCTCCAACGCGGCTATTATCTGAGTTACCAAGCTTCGCAACGGGTAAACTTTTGGCGTCAATTTTAATAACCGCTACTTCTGTCAAGGGGTCCAAACCCACTACCTTGGCGGCAAATTCGCGGTTATTATTCAACAAAACGCGTATCTTCTCTGAGCGATCGACTACATGAACGTTGGTTAAGATAAAGCCGTCTTCGGAAACAATGATTCCGGAACCTGAACCTCGTTGAGGAATTTCTTTTGGAATCTTGAATCTGAAAAAGTTTTTGAGATCATCACGTTTATGGAACCGCTCCATGTCATCACGGCTGATGAGGCGAGTACTTTGAATCGTGACGACGGTTGGGATAACAGAATCGGAGATGTAGACAAATGCGTCGCTTGTGTTCTGAAGTTCCAAAAGAGCCTTTGGAGTGGATTCCTGAGATCCAAGGACCACTTTCCCTTTTGGAACAAAAGCAGTCGTACTCTGTGAGGTTTGAGTAAAATCAAACCCTGCTGCGATAACAAGTCCTAAGATAATTCCAATAACCAACAGTGCAGCCGCGAAACGAAAGGATTTGTGCCTTTGCATCTCAAACCTCTTCAAATATCTATAATTTGAAAAAACGACGTGTTTTTTCGATTGCGTTTTTGCCCTGTTGAGGAAAAAGCAGAGAGAGCCCCAACAACAAAAGCGCAATACCAGGTAAAACCGGTAGGAATAAACCCAACAGCCCGAGACTAAAGAGCACAGGTATCAGCCTTTTTTTACTGTGCTGAAAGTCTTTAATTTCTTGATAGAGTGACTTGTCCTTTAGCATAATGCAACTCTGAGCTGGTAAATGTGGAAAATTTCGGTAGTGATTTAGATTACGGAGAAATTGAATAAAAGTTAAGGAAATCTATTTAGTTTCTGAACGAGACACTATTTGAGATATTTAATTAACGTAAGACGATTTCCATTGACATTGTCTGACTCGTAGTCGATTTCATCCATCGAGCGTCTGATAATATATAGACCAAAACCTCCGGTTTGGCGATGATCCATCGCTGAAACAACATTATAATCTTTGATGTTAATACCTTCAAAGCGCGTACCGTAATCCTGTAAAACCACTTTGAAGGTAAGCTCGTTATAATCAACCCAAATATCGATCCATTCATCAGGTTTGGAGTGGTATGCGTGTTCGATAACATTTAAACTTGCTTCATAAACAGCAATCTTTATTTTGCCGACGTCTTTTGGGTTAAAGCCAGCCTTGTTGGCGAAATCTGTGACAAAATCACAAATCGTGTATAAATTTTTTGAATCACTTTCTACACGTAAATGATGCACTTGCTCGTCACTAACGGGAAAATGCTCGACCGAGTCCTGCAACTTCTCTAAAATCGGGTCTTCGGCGATTTCATCGGAATCTATTTTTAGCATTTCCGGCTGAGAGGAATCGGATTGAAAGTCCTGCAATGCATAAGATTCATCTTTCTCAAAAGACAGAAAACTCAAAGGTGAGAAAGTTGCAAAATTATTTTTTGCAGAATTGGAAAGATTGATAATTTTGAGATCTCCATTCAAGCGGCGCACTCGATTTGTGGCTTCAATTAATAATGCGATCAAACTGGAAGATGGAAAGTTTATACTTTTTAAATCCAATATGATTCGATACTGGCCATTTTCAAAACAAGATCTAAAACTTTCCTTCAGAATCTCGACGGCCGTTTGATTATCAGACAAGGCGCCTAAAGGGATCCGAACAACATGTTGAGAGCCAGCGATAGGCTCAATCAGTGCTTTTGCGATCGACATCTTTGTTGATTATATTTTTATTGTTACCTGTTTATCATTTTTAATATAAAAACATAATCGGAACTTTTCAATAATTCTATCGAAAATATAATTTCAATTTTCATTCTCAACCAAAGCTCTTTTTAAAACTTTTCCAATCGTGCTCTTAGGCAATGACTTCCGGAATTCGATCAGTTTAGGAACTTTAAAAGGCGCAAGTCTTTCCTTACAAAACTCAATGACCTCATTCTCAGTTAAACCCGAATTTTCTTTACAAACGACGAAGGCTTTGACGGTTTCGCCGCGGTACTCATCGGCGATGCCTACGACTGCGGCTTCGACAATCTGAGCGTGTTCATATAAAACTTCTTCGACTTCTCTCGGAAAGATATTGAAGCCCCCAGCGATGATCATCTCTTTCATTCGGTCTACGATATAAAAGTAACCGTCTTCATCAATTCTTGCCATGTCTCCTGTGAAAAGCCACCCATCCTTCAAAACAGCTTCTGTCTCCTCCTCAAGCTTCCAATAACCTTTCATAACTTGTGGGCCTTTTACCGCAAGCTCACCGACTTCTCCGGAATTTAATGGTTTCCTGGTTTCGGGATCGACAATTCTCGCATCGGTATTTGAAACAGGAATTCCGATTGAGCCTTCTTTGCGAATGCCGAGAAAGGGATTTGCGTGGGTGACTGGAGAGGTTTCGGAAAGGCCGTAACCTTCGACAAGCTTCCCGCCGCTTAACGCTTCAAACTGCTTTGCGACTTCTAAGGGGAGCGAGGCGCCTCCACTGACACACGCTTGAATTGTGGAAAGGTCATATCTGGAAATGTTCGGAAAGTTATTGATGGCCACATAAAGCGTCGGTACCGCTGAAAATAAAGTTGCTTTTGTTTTTTGGATAGATTTCAATATTAATTTGATATCGCGTGGATTAGGGACAAGAACCATCGTAGAACCGGTAAAAATCGAGAAGTGCAAACCGGTCGTGAGGCCGTAACTGTGAAAAAAAGGGCAAAGCGCAGAGGATAACCTCGCCGGTATCCTCTTCGCGGTTATGCCAAGTGTGCATTTGTATCACATTTGAAACCAGATTTCTATGCGAGAGTACGGCGCCTTTAGAAACTCCTGTCGTCCCCCCGGTATAAAGGAAAAGAGCGGTATCATCAGGGGCAACTTTAACCTCAGGCGGTTCAACTCTAAAGCGTTCACTTATCAAATCATCATAAAAATGTATTCCCGGTCCCCGTTTTATTTTTACCCATTTCCCCTCTTTCCTGGCCTTGATAGGATAAACAAATTTCAGCAATGGCGGTAAATACTCGCTGACACTGCAAACGATGATGTTTTTGAGTCTCGTCTCCGATTGAACTTTCTCAAGCCGGGGATACAGAAAATCGACAACGATCGCAATTTCCGCCTCGCTGTTGTTAATTTGATATTTGAGTTCACGCTCAACATACAGTGGGTTCGTTGGCACTAGGATAGCGCCAGCTTTTAACGCAGCAAAATGTGCGATAGGATATTGCGGAATATTGGGCATGATAAGCGCGACCCGATCGCCTTTTTGTACCCCTAAGCGAACGAGAGCGGTAGCCAGTTGATTCACTTTTCGACCAAACTCTTGATAATCGATTTTGGTCCCGAAGAAATAAATAGCTGTGTTGTTTGAGTACCTTTCTACGGCGTTCTGCAAAACATCATTGAGAGTGTGCTCCGGAAAATCTATCGTGTGCGGAACACCCTCGTCATAGAATTTCAGCCATTTCCTTTTCATATCATGTAAAAGCGGGTTGATTTGGGGAGAAAAAAAATACCCACCCAAAAATTGGGTGGGCTAAAAATATGGGCATCAAAAATGTGATTAGTCGTTGCCCCCGCCGTATTTGTCTCTATTCACAATAAGATCGATCTCATACTCTGCTGTTTTTTTCCATTGTCGATCCCTCTTAACCAGCTCGAAATAACTAATAGCTTTATTAAACTGTCCCAAACATTTGCTGGCTTTGCCGGCTTCGTAGGCCGCCAAGATGTGCTTCTTGCGTAAATTGAGCGCAGCTTGGGCAGACTCTAAGGCCTTTGAACAATTTCCCTTTTTATTATAAATGACAGCAAGACGTGCATGAGGGTTGCCCCATCTTTTCCTGTTTGTAAAAGCTAACGCGTTTTCGAGAGCTCGAATGCCATCGTTATATTTTCCCATTTCGGTCAGGCTCACACCGAGACTAAAATAGGCCAAATCGTAATCGGCTTTGATTCGAGTCGCTTGAGTAAAATGCTCGACAGCGCTTTTGTAATTTTTCTTGACATTTTGATAAACCGCTCCCAATTCATAATGAGCTTTAAAGGAGCCTGGATCGTGTTCGATAGCTTCTTTAAATATATTAATTGCTTTATCGGGCTGCCCAAGTCGCGAACTGTAAATTTTTCCTAAGTTGACGTAAGCATCCGTATAAGCAGGATTATGACGAATCGCTCCTTGATAGGAATCCGCGGCTTTTTTGTATTGTCGTTGCCTGTTAAGAGCAAATCCTCTTCCGTAGTAAGCCTTAAAAAAGGTCGAATCCTGTGAAATCGCTTTATTATAATGTCCGATTGCTTGAGCAAATTGGCCTAATCTCAGCGCATTATTGCCATCGTTATAGGCTTTTTTCACTGCGTTGATTTTTCTCATCGCCTCAACGTCGGCCATCAATTCCTTCTCGATTTTTTTAATTTCTGTTACCAAGCGGCTTCTTTCATTAATGAGAGTCTCGTATTCGTCTTTGGTGGGGTTCGCGTTCAGTTTATTATCGATTTCCTGAATGCGAATCACCTTTTTTTGCTTCTGTTGATTTAAATCCTGGCCCACAGCAATATTAGCGACGAGCAATGCGAAGAGGATCGTGAAAAAAACACTCACTCGAAATATTGTTGAAGCTAACATGAGAAACCTCCCTTTATTATCTTAATTATTATCTCTTTGTTTTCGAAGTGTTCGAAATTAAGGATTCGTGTCGAGCCAAGAATCTAATTCTTTCCAGGATGTTTTTGTTCCCACAAACCAGAAAGAAGCGGATTACTGTGCCGAAGGTGGGATTCGAACCCACACGGGTTGCCCCACACGGCCCTTAACCGTGCGTGTCTGCCAGTTCCACCACTTCGGCAAAATGGTCACCAATATTGTTATTGTGTGCTGTCAGAACCAGCGGTCGTCGGTTCCGTTGCGACCGGAAGCAGTTGATTCGAATCGTCAGTAGGAACGACAGGTAAACCTGTACCCGGTAAGGCACTTCTTTGCTGCCGCTCTTGTTCAACCAAGCTTCCGCTGTCTCCACTCCCTCTATTTAGAAAGGACAATAGTAATGATAACGATAAAAACGCAATCGCCAAGCCCGTCGTAATTCGACTTAAAAAAGTGGCTGCGCCTCTGCCACCGAATACGGCTCCCATACCGCCGCCGCCGCCGCCAAAAGCGCCGGCGAGCCCCCCTCCTTTGCTCGACTGCAATAAGATGACCAGTGTCATCGCAAAACAAACAATCAGATAAATGATAAGTACAAATGTAAACATTGTTTCCCTTAAATTAAATTCCTTAATTTGAAACTTTTTCTGTTGACTTAATGATGGCAGCAAAGCTTTCAGCTTCCAAACTTGCGCCGCCGACTAAAGCCCCGTCAATACTTGGCTGGCTCATCAACTCCTCAGTATTGGCCGGCTTGACGCTGCCGCCATACTGAATTCTGAGTCCTTGTGCAATGTTCTGACCAAACCGTTCCGTTAACGTCTGCCGAATAAACGCGTGGACTTCTTCTGCCTGTTTTGGAGTCGCTGTTTCGCCGGTTCCGATCGCCCAGACCGGCTCATACGCGATAACTAAGCGCTCTGGGTTAGACACAGCCACATCCTCTAAACCGGATACGATTTGCTCCTCAACCACCTTTTCTGTGAGTCCGCTTCTCCGTTCCTCGATTTTTTCACCAATACATAAAATCGGAATCAAGTCTTGAGTCAAAGCTTTTTTGACTTTCTTATTGATTTCATCATTCCTTTCGCCAAAAACATGACGCCGTTCCGAATGTCCGACAATGACATACCGGCAACCCGAATCCCGCAGCATGTGTGCAGACACCTCGCCGGTATAGGCGCCTTCATCCTGCCAGTAGAGATTTTGCCCGCCCATTTCAATGTTCGACCCTTTGATGATCTCAAAGACAGGAACCAAATCCGTAAAAGGTGGACACACCACGATATCGACATTCTGAATATTGATGACTTTAACTTTGAGCGCTTTGGAAGCATGAACGGCCTCAGTAGGCGTTTTAAACATTTTCCAATTTCCACCAACGATCATACGTCTTTTGCTCATCTAAAACGCCTCATTATTGAAATATCTATCAAAGAACTTGTAAACTAAAGACTTTCGGCGATTTTTCGAATCAGATCGATGACGCGGTTAGAAAAACCCCATTCGTTATCGTACCAGGACAGAACCTTTGCCATATTTCCACCCAGAACATTTGTAGAAAGTCCGTCAACAAATGATGAGTGTGGATCCCCGTTAAAATCTTTTGAAACCAAGGGTTCTTCTGTATAGCCTAAAACGCCTCTCAACTCACCTTCGGAGGCATTTTTGAAAGCCTCGTTAAGCTGCTCAGTGGTCGCCGTTTTTTCTAACTCAAAAACGACGTCAACCAGTGAAACATTTGGAGTCGGAACCCGAATGGCCATACCATCCATTTTGCCCTTGAGCTCGGGCAGGACCTCCGCAACGGCCCGGGCAGCGCCGGTTGTTGTCGGTATCATTGAAACAGCGGCCGCTCGCGCCCGGCGTAAGTCCTTGTGCGGCAAATCCAGAATTCGTTGATCATTTGTATAAGAATGGATGGTCGTCATCAATCCTTTGACAATCCCAAAATTGTCCAACACAACTTTGGCAACCGGGGTCAAACAGTTGGTTGTGCACGAGGCATTTGAGATGATATTATGGACATCCGGCTGGTATTTATGATCGTTCACGCCAACGACAACCGTTAAATCCGGATTTTTCGCTGGCGCACTAATGATCACTTTTTTAGCGCCGGCATCCAAATGCTTCTGAGCTTTTTCACGCGCGGTAAACAAACCGGTTGACTCCACGATGACATCGACTTCCAAATCTCCCCAGGGCAGATCAGCCGGATCTTTGATGGCCAACACTTTGATCTCACGACCGTTCACATAAAGGCTGTCGCCGTCTGCCTTGACATCCGCATCCAACACCCCAAAATTAGAGTCATACTTGAGCAGATGTGCTAAAGTTCGCGCATCTGTCAAGTCATTGACTGCCACAAAATCAATACTCTGATTTTGCGCCGCACGAAAGATATTCCTTCCAATCCTCCCAAATCCATTGATGCCAACTCGAACAGCCATGTTTGAGATCTCCTTTATTTATAGATGTCCTCGTGAGGGTGAGTTTTGAAAAAACGAAATTAGTGATAATTTAAAAAAATGTCAAGAGGAAATTCCGTAATTCAATTACGGGGATACCCTCAACGCCCGTTCCCTAAATTCGGATGGACAGAATCAAACCTCAAAATCGGCGTCCGAAAAGGTCACCGACGGATAGTTACTTAATTTAGCTTTAAAAATTTCGATGATTTCTAAAAGCCTCTCTTTGGTTTTCGCCTCAAACCGAAGCACCAAAACAGGCTGAGTATTTGAAGCGCGCACCAATCCCCAGCCGTCGCCGAACAGAACTCGCGCCCCATCGATGTCAATCGTCTCATATTCTTTTTGGAAATGCGCTGCTAATTCGGAAACCACTTTAAACTTGTCCTCATCAGTGGTCTCAATGCGAATTTCCGGTGTCGATTCAAAGTGGGGGATTTCGTCGGCGAGCTCCGACATTTTTTTATCGGTATTCGAAAGGATTTGCAGAAGGCGACCCGAGACATAAATGGCATCGTCGAAACCAAAAAAATCATCGGCATAGAAGATATGCCCGGACATCTCACCAGCTAAAGGCGAACCGCTTTCTTTCATCTTTGCTTTTAACAGGGAATGTCCGGTCTTCCACATCAACGGTTTGCCGCCATATTTCTCAATCTCCTCAGACAAAGCTTGCGAACACTTGACGTCGAAAACGATCTCGCCGCCGGGATGTCTGTCCAGCACTTCCCGGCTCAGAATCGCAATCAGCCTGTCAGCGAAAAGGATCCTGCCTGTATCATCGATCACCCCGATACGGTCGCTATCGCCATCGTAGCCGATTCCGATATCCGCACCCACTTCAAGCACTTTCTTTTGGAGATCGACCACATATTTCGCAACCGTAGGATCGGGCAGATGATTCGGAAAGCGTCCGTCAGGTTCACAATAGATATCCGCGACCTCACACCCCATCTCCTGCCATAATTCCGGCATGAGCAGGCCGGCCGTGCCGTTACCGGCGTCAACAGCCACTTTAAGTTTCTTATTGAACTTCAGCTTCGATTTTATCATCGCGATATAATCCGGGAAAATTTCCATCGGCAGCACCTCTCCGCGACCGGTTTCGTAATCGCTCTCTTCGACAATTCTTTTGATTCCCTGAATCTGTTCTCCGTAAACCGGCGCCACGCCTTTTTGGGATATTTTCAGACCGTTGTACTCGATAGGATTGTGACTGCCGGTTATCATCACCCCTCCATCCGCATCGAAATGGATAATTCCAAAATATTGGATAGGGGTGAGAGTGACGCCAACATCGATCACATTGACCCCGGTGGAAATCAACCCTTCGATCAACGCGTCTCGAATGCGTCGGGATGAAAGCCGTACATCCCGGCCAATCACGAGAGTCTCCGCACCCGTGCGCGTCAGAAACGTTCCGATTCCTTTTCCCAACAAAATCACATTCTCACTCACCAAATCTTCATCTGCTATTCCCCGGATGTCGTATTCGCGAAAAATGGTTGGCTTGATCATGAATGTTCTCCTAACGATATCTCAAAATTCTCCGAAAACTACTCTCTCTATACCGTTTAAATCCTTGAGTAGCTGAATATGTGCGAAATTATTTTTCCGAAAAATATCCATCACAGACGGCGCCTGCCCCATGCCTACCTCTACGGCGACAAAACCATTATCCGTGAGCAGTTTATGGGAAATTTCGGCAATTTTATGGAAAAAAACCACGCCGTTCGAGCCGTCCTTTAGGGCACCTAAAGGCTCGTACGATCGTACTTCATCCGGCAATTGTTGAAATTCTTTCTCGGAAACATAGGGCGGATTGGAAATGATAACATCAAATTTTTCGGCGCTTTCTTTGACAAAATCGGAACCGAGAAAGTCAAACTTATGGAACTCGATTTTATCTTCGACACCGTTACCCAGGGCATTTTCCGACGCAATCTTTAAGGCATCAGCGGAAACATCAATTGCTGTGATGGTAGCATTGAGAAGATTTTTGGCAAGACTCACGGCGATGTTTCCCGAGCCGGTGCCGATATCAAGAATGTTCAATTCCCTTTGAGAGTCGAATTTTTCTTTTGAGATCTCGATGGTTTTTTCAACCAGAATTTCCGTTTCAGGACGTGGGATGAGAACAGCCGGATTGACTTTAAAGGGCAGGGACATAAATTCGGTTTCCCCCACAATATATTGCAACGGCTCATGTTTTGCTCTTCTTTTCAACAAAGCCCTAAAACCGGTTAACTCATCCTCTTGCAACGGACGTTCATAATTCAGATAAAGCTGGACGCGGCTAAAATTCAGGACGTGCGCCATGAGGCGCTCAGCGTTGAGCCGTGGATTTTCGATCCCATGCTCGGACAAGTATTTTGTGGAAAGTTTTAAAATCTCCAAAAGGTTTTTGGCGCTGGTATCCTTCATTATTTAGTCCAGCTTAGATAAAATCCGCTTCTGATGAACGACTGCTAAGATATCAATCTGTTTAGGCCTAATGCGGTAAATAATCCGATAGCTTGCCTCAAAAATTTCTCTGACTTCATCTGATTACTCGGGTACTATCCTTCCCATTTTCGTGAAGTCACCACTTTTTTCAGAACGTCTTGTGAGCCTGTCGAGCATCTTCTTAGCATAGTATGGGGAATCCTTCTCGATGTATTCATAAATGGCTAAGAGATGCGCCAAAGCGCGGTTCGTCCAGTGGACCCTCACTTCGGCAGTCCAAATTTAGCCCGTACTTCTTTGATATCAATTGTCCGACCGGCCTTGCTATCTCCCAGTCCGGCTTCGATGGCCTGTCGTACATAAATTTCATACATGAGATCGTCCCAAGTAGCACCGTCAGGCAATCCCTCAACCAAACGTAGGGCATCACTTTTAATATTTACAGAACCCATGCATTCGCCTCCTATTATGATATTATCTTTGAATTTTCGCATTTTTTTGCAAAAACCATGACTTGTTTTCTTTGGAAGACGGCTTCGCCGCCGCTGGGTCTCGACGCTATATGAAAACAGTCAATCCGCATGCTTCAACTGCTCGGCTTGATCCGTAATTCGCAGCTTTTCGACGACCTCCTGCAAGTCGCCGTCGAGCATTTCAGCAAGTCGATAGAGCGTCAACCCGATACGGTGATCGGTCAAGCGTCCTTGTGGAAAATTATAGGTTCGTATTTTCGCACTCCGGTCGCCGGTGCTGACCATCGAACGCCGGCTTTGAGAAAGTTTCGCTTGTTCTTCGCGTTGTTTCTTCTCGAGAAGCCGGGCTTTGAGAACTTTTAACGCCTTTGCTTTATTTTTATGTTGGGATTTTTCATCTTGACACGTCACCACCATACCGGTTGGGACGTGTGTAATGCGAACGGCGGAGTCGGTGGTGTTGACGCTTTGCCCACCGGGACCCGAGGAGCGGAAAACATCTATTTTCAAGTCATTCGGAGCAATTTGAATTTCAACTTCTTCGGCTTCGGGAAGCACAACCACAGAGGCGGCAGAGGTATGGATTCGGCCGCTGGCTTCGGTTTTAGGAACTCTTTGGACGCGGTGAACGCCGCTTTCGTATTTCATGGTTCCATACGTGCTCTTGCCAATGAGAATAAAAATGATTTCTTTAAAACCGCCGACGCCTTGCGGATTCGAGCTTAAGACCTCCAGCTTCCATCCCTTTCTTTCGGAAAAACGCGTGTACATTCTAAACAAATCTCCGGCGAACAGCCCGGCCTCGTCGCCGCCGGTGCCAGCCCGGATTTCAACAATTGCGTTTTTATCATCATTCGTGTCTTTAGGAAGAAGCAGAAGTTTTAACTCACTTTCGAGAGACGTTTTTTTTGACTGCATTTCCTCGATCTCCATCTCGGCGAGCTCGTGCAGCTCCGGATCGGCCTCATTCTTTAGCACGGCCTCATCTTCCTCAATGGTCTTGATAACATGTTTCAGCTCCCGATACTTCCCAACAGTGGTATCCAAGACACTTTTTTCCTTGGCAAGTTTTTGATATCGGGTCGGGTCTTGAGTAATGTTCGGATCCATCATCAACTCGGCAAGTTCCTGGTGACGGTTTTCGAGTTTCTCCAATCGTTCTAGCATATTTGACAACCCTATTCAAAAATTTAAGATTGAACTTCCTCGAGTTGTTCAGTCTTTTGATTTTCAAAAACGACTTCTGAATGCTGTGAAACATCCATATCGAGTGCACATTTGAGCGCGATAAGTGCCACTTCCAGTTGACTCGTATCCGGCTCTTTCGTTGTAAGACGTTGCAGCCAAAGGCCAGGCATAATAAACGGCCTCCAAAACCGACTTTGAGAACCCGAGTGAGAAAGCCGGATCAGTTCGTAAGAGATCCCCCCTATCAACGGGATAAAAGCCATGCGAAACAGTCTATCACCCACGGTGTCCGGTTTTCCAAGAAACATGAAAACAAATATGCTGACGACCATCACGATAAGGAGAAAACTGGTACCGCAGCGGGGATGGAACCTCGATTGCAAGGCTGCTTCATCGGGAACCAAGCGCTTTTTCTGTTCAAAGGCAAAAATGCTTTTGTGCTCAGCGCCATGATATTCAAAAACCCGGCGAATATCCTTCATTAAAGTCATCAAAAACAAATACAACAAAAAAACCCCAAGTCGAATGATTCCATCCACAAAATTAAACATGAAACTGGATTCTGCGCCCAAAAGTTCTGTCAGGATCAAAGGCAGATAGAAGAAGATCAAAAGACCGACGGCAAACGAAAATAAAACGGTGGATGCCAGCCAAACCTTAGACAAAAATCCGGTCTTCGTTGCTGTTTTTTTCTTACCCTCACTGGCATTCTCGTCTTCCATCGCGACGTCGCCGGAAAAGGAGAGCGCTTTCACACCCAGAACTAAAGACTCGATAAGGACGACAGCGCCACGAAGAATGGGCAAGGCAAGATACTTGAATCTCTTAACAAAGGAAACATAGTTTTTTTTGCGTACAAGGATGCTGCCATCTTGGCGGCGAACCGCGACGGAATAAGCATTTTGTGAACGCATCATGACACCCTCAATCACAGCTTGTCCCCCAACCTGAAATTGTTTTTCAGCCATACTTCATCACTGTCCGTTTGTCTGTCAACACCAAAAAAAACGGAATGGGGGCCAAAATCATGGCTCGCATCCCGTCAAAGAATTTTACACTAAAATGTTTTATGCGCTTTCGATTGGCGATTCTTCCTTTTTGGCATCCGCCTCAGAGCCGGTATCCGTTTCATCATGAGAAAGGCCGTACTTTTGCATAAACTTTTCGACCCGGCCTGCCGAATCGATCAATTTTTGCTTGCCTGTGAAAAACGGGTGACAGGCAGAGCATATTTCAACATTCATATCACCGACAGTAGAATGTACTTGGAACGTATTGCCACAAGCGCATTTCACCGTACCCAATGTATATTTCGGATGAATACCTTTTCTCACTTCATTCTCCTTATCAAATTGATCTCCAAAAATTCAAGACATCAAATATAATCTAAAACAGCATCAAATGCAAGGAAAAGTTACACACTTATGCACGCTAAAACTATGGCAACCATGAAAACACGAAACGGAAAGCCTAGAATAAAGCTTGGCTTTCATGAGGATGGGGGAGGATTAAAGTGTGCTTTTTGTGCAAGATTGACTTGTTCCCAATCAAGGCTCGTTTATGTGTTCATCGACTCTAAGAAATGTTTATTGGTTTTGGTCCCTCGCATTCTATCCAGAAGGAATTCCATCGCCTCAACTGACGTGAGCTCGGCCAAAAACTTTCGCAGAATCCATATACGGTTTAATTCAAACTCGTCAAGGAGCAACTCTTCCTTTCGGGTGCCTGATTTGTTGACGTCAATCGATGGGAAAATTCTGCGATCTGAAAGGCGACGATCCAATTGCAATTCCATATTACCTGTGCCTTTAAACTCTTCAAAGATGACTTCATCCATTCGGCTGCCCGTATCGATGAGCGCAGTCGCGATGATAGTTAAACTTCCCCCTTCTTCAATATTACGGGCGGCGCCAAAAAATCGTTTGGGCCGTTCAAGAGCCGTCGCGTCAAGACCGCCTGATAGAATTTTACCGCTGTGCGGAACCACAGCATTGTGCGCACGGGCCAACCGGGTGATGCTGTCTAACAAGATGACGACATCCATGCCGAACTCAACCAAACGCTTAGACCTTTGCAGAGCCATTTCTGCCACCTGAACATGACGGTCTGGCGGCTCGTCAAAAGTGGAACTAATCACTTCAGCTTTTACAGAACGCTGCATATCGGTTACTTCCTCGGGACGCTCGTCGATCAAGAGCACGATCATTTTGATTTCAGGGTGGTTATCGGTCATGGCGTTGGCAATTTTTTGCAGAAGAATTGTTTTTCCTGTCTTAGGTTGGGCGACAATCAAACCTCTTTGTCCTTTACCGATAGGTGTCAACAAATTCATCACTCGCGATGAATAATCGGTTTTTTTATGCTCGAGATTTATTTTTGACTCAGGATAAAGAGGAGTTAAATTATCAAAGAGGATTTTCTTTTTGGCTTCTTCGGGATTTTCATAATTCACCGCTTCAACTTTTAAGAGAGCAAAAAAGCGTTCACTCTCTTTTGGCGGACGAATTTGCCCGGAAACCGTGTCGCCAGTCCTCAGACCAAATCGTTTTATCTGGGAAGGTGAGACATAAATGTCGTCCGGGCCGGGCAAGTAATTATAGTCCGGAGATCTCAAAAATCCATATCCGTCCGGAAGAACTTCGAGAACGCCTTCGGCAAAAATCAATCCTTCCTGCTTCGTTCGTTCCTCAAGTATCCGGAAAATCAGCTCCTGCTTCTTCAAACCACTTGCACCGGAGACATTCAAGTCCTGCGCCATCTTAGTCAACTCAGATATTTTCTTTGTTTTCAATTCGACAATTTCCATAATTCCGAAATCCTTGATTGGGTTTATTTTTAAACAAGATTTATTAACATCAATAATTGAAAACCCGTTTCGAGATCATATCGTCTCTCCTTTGGGTCTCTTGGGGTTGACTGTAAATGAGGTTACCCT
>JBHHWX010000098.1:0-14590 GCA_046756745.1 bacterium
AGGGTTGGTGAAGGAGAAAAAAAAACACGCTGAAGCGTGAACACCGATGGAGCGGAGCGAAGTGACCCATTACTAGAAACAAGCCCAAAACGCTCAAATTATCCCAAAGTTTAGCCTTGAAGACGGTTTCCGGTTGCATTCTCGAAGATAGGGTCTTATCTTACTTCTAAAGCATTAAAACCATGATAGCGATTCACTAACATTAAAAACAGGAGAAAACTCATGTCATTTTGTTCTTCTATTCATTGCATGGATGGCCGAATTCAGGAACCGATCATTGCATACCTAAAAGCGAGGTTTCAAAAGAAGTATGTCGATACGATTACTGAACCGGGCCCCAACAAGATACTTTCTGAAGGCACGAATAAAGACGTTATAGACTCTATGTTCAAAAGGCTTGATATCTCAGTTCATCATCACAACTCAGATTTGGTAGCTATCTCAGGCCATTTTAGTTGCGCGGGCAATCCGACTTCAGAAGAAGAGCAAATGGAACAGATTAACAAATCCAAAGATGTGATAAAAAAGAAATACCCTGATATCAAAGTCGTTAAATTGTGGATTAATTCAGAGTGGGAGGTTGAAGAATTGACCTAAAACCTAACGCGGCGGAGCCGCAAAATGCAAAAATCAAAAATCAAAAAGAAAAATAGAAAATTAAGATTCACAAGAGAATCAAGGACGTTTCTTCACTTTCGAAATTGATTTTCTCAAACAAAAGCAAAGAATTTGATATCGTACAGCGAATTTTTGATTTTCCGTTTGTCATTTTGCTCTTTAATTTTTACTCTTTGATTTTTTTATGGCAGCGTACGATTTCCACGCCAACAAGAGAAGCGCCCAAAAAACCACGGCTAAAGCCAACGCCCCGTTTTTATGTTCAACACCCATAACTTTCAAAGCGCCGGCGGTAAAACCGGCGATGCCTTCACCCCCCATCACCCCTGCCGCAATCAATAATCCGGAATGATAAAAGTTTGTCTTCTTTTTATCAACATAGTGACGCAAGAGGGCGCCCATGGCCATGGGAATAGCTAAGCCGAAGCCGAGAAACAAACCAATACCCATCGGCATAAACAAGACCCGGTTTCGATATTGTTCAGGCAGAAATCGGCTCAGAATTTCCAGCACAAAAGCAAAAACAAATCCTCCGGCAAAAACCATGGGATACTCGAACCCGGTGATACTGCCCGCCACCATGAACGCTTGCGGAGCAGGCATGAGCGGCGTAAAAAGCTCATCAGCAAAACCATCGCGGACAATTTCCAGCACAAACGGCGCTGCCAGACCGCTGACAATAACCGCGATGACGTCCATTTTGACGATATCGAAAAAACGTGTTCCGATAATCGCTGCGGATTTATAATCGTGTCCGGCGTCTCCGGCCACAGCACAAGCCACGCTCACAAAGGTCACGATCATAAATGAAGCAAAGATACTTAACTGCAGCGAAAAAGTGACATAGACCAGCCCGATGATCAAAGCGACGAAAATTCCGAATTGTTCCAGAGGATCGATGTTGGTTTCGCCGGTCATGCGCGCCGCAATCGTAACCACGATCCAAACACCGCCGACCGTCATCACGCTCGCGAAAACCGGTACCCCGCTGAGAACCAGCCCTGCGATGGCGGTAAACAGCAGCAGAGGAAGCCAGCGCAGCAGACGTCCGACAGAGTGAAACAGAGGCGCGAAGATACGCTTGATACGCGGGAGAACGTAAACGATAAAAAAACCGATGCCAGAGCCCAAGACCATGCCCATGCCGAGATTTTGAACCCAAGCTGTCGCGGCAGTGGGGTCAAAGCCGCTCTGAAATAACACCGGTTGGATGATGAGCCAACCCAGGGCCGCGCCCAGAAGCCAGGAAAATCCCGCTCTCGGTCCGAGGATATACCCGGCCCCGATACCCAGGGGCATTGGAAAAAAGGTGATAAAAATGCCGAAAACCGCCAGCGCGGAGAGCGTCCATCCCGCGGGGAAATACACATCCCGTATCAGGGCAAAAATCCCTGCTCCGGCGCCGATCATCACGATAAAAAAAAGCTGTTGGCCGCCGACCTTGCTGAGTTTGAGCAGCTCGGCGCCGGCCGTGCCCGCAGGATAAGGGAGTTTCTCTTCATCGACGAACGCCGTTTTTAGGGGCACGGAAAACAAAATACCGAGCAAGCCGGCTACTGTTGTCATGATTCCCAACAACCAGGGATTGGGCCAGGAGATTTCTGCAGCGCGCGATTGATTTAAGTAGAGAATGCCCGGAACGGTAAACGCGAGGCCCGCCGCCAGGAGTCCGCCAATGCTCGCGCCAGCTTGGGCTGTGTTCACTTCATGGATGTTCACCGCAGCGCCGCGATTCAACATTTTAATAAGTCCGCCGGAAACAATGACAGAAAAAACGATGGGCCAGGGCAAAGCGCCGATTTTCAAAGAGATGTAAGTCGAGCTGGTTAACAGAAACAGCGAAAGAGCGGCGCCGATAATAGCAGCGCGCAGGGTAAACCCGGGATTTTCAGAATTTATTTTTGACATTTAACGTGAACTTATTGTTATTAAGAGTCTGAACGAAAATTGAAAGAGAATGCAATCTTAGGTTTATTCCTCTATCGACAACTCCGCAACCCAGAGATCGCCTACGCGCTCATTGAGCGCCAGGTAGAAGCGCGGACCATCGCTCGAAAACTGAAAGAGTCGCTTCGAGCTCCCTTTGAAATCCGTCAGTTGCCGCGCCGAGCCATCGGCGACGGAAACCGCCCAGATGTTGTTGTTCCCGCTACCTGAACCCCTTTGGGCAAGCGCATAGATGACGCCGCCATCCGCGGACCAGAAATAGGGAAGGATTTGTGTGAACGCGCCGTGGGTCAACTGCACCGGCTCGCCGCCATCAGTCGCGACCAGATACAGCTCATATTGCCCGGTTCGGTTAGAGAAAAAAACCAGACGTCGTCCATCGGGCGACCAGAGTGGCGTGCCATCCTCTGCTTCATGGCGGGTCAGTTGCCGGGGTTCGCCGCCCTTTCTTGACACGATCCAAATGTCCTCATTACCCTGACGGAAGGAGCCAAATGCGATCTCTTCGCCGTCCGGCGACCAGGCAGGCTGCCAATCCTTCGCAGGATGGCTCGTCAATTGCGTCGCTGCGCCGCCCGCAACCGGCTTGACCCAGATGTCCCGGTTGCCGCTGCGCAAGGAGTGGAAGGCAATCTGCTTGCTATCGGGCGCCCAATTCGGCGCCCAGTCATGTGCCTTGTCCGTGGTCACCGGCCTGAGCTCACTGCCATCCGGACGCATCATCCAGATATCCATGTTGCCGTTGCGGTTTGAATCGAATGCCAGCCGTGCGCCATCCGGCGAGATCACCACACCGTCGATCCGTTGATTCGCTGAGTTGATTACGCGGGCGTCTTTCAACCCGAGGAGGCGATCCGGGTTGATTGGCATGGACCAAATACCCGAGCGCTCGGTGAGTTTCGAGTACGCCAGCTTGGCGCCATCGGCCGACAAGGCGATGCTGCCGACGCCAATCCCCGCGGTCAGGGGTTTTGGCGAGGCTGTCGCCTGACCGTGGGCATCCACCGGCAGCCACCAGATATCCGGAATGCCGCCGCGGTCCGAGATAAAGAAAAGTTGTTTGCCATTGGGCGACCAGACCGGATTGTGGTCAAAGTTTTTTCCTTCCGTCACTGCCAGCGGGTCTGCTCCGTCCGGTTGCACAATCCAGATCTTTGCGGTGCTGACGCCGGCGCCCATGATCTCGGTGTAGGCGATGTGTTCGCCGTCCGGTGACCAGGCCGGCTTTGAAATTAGCAAAATGTTTTTGGTTGAGGATAAAAACAGTTGCGCCGGTTCGCCGCCGCCGGCCGGGACGACATAGAGTCCACTTGGATCAGAGAATGCTATTCTCGTGCCGTCGGGTGACCAGGTAATTTTCGCAAAAAAACCGCTTGCGTCGGTCGGCGCAAAAACCTGTCTCGGGATCCCGCCCAACGCCGGCATCACGAAGATGCCGCCCCCGTCGCGGTCGGAGACGAAGGCCAGCCAGTCTCCGTCGGGCGACCAGGCAGGATCGCTGTCGTTGCTCTTGTTGTCCGCGGTCAAATTGGCGCTCTGACCAGCAGAAATCTGCCGCACCCAGATATCGAGATTGCCGCTTTGATCGGAAGCGTAGGCAATGCGCGTGCCGTCGGGCGACCAGGTTGGATTTTCTTCAAGTCCAGGCGCGCTGGTCAAGGGCAGGGTCCTTAAAATTTGGGGTTCAGGATCCCCTTGCTGGAGATAGAAATAACCGATGGCGACAATCGCTGCGAGAGCCAAGATTGCGGGAAGCATAACCTTCGTGAAGGGTTGCGCGGTCGGTTTTTTTAACTCTGACGGGGTTCTAAACCCTGTCAGAGTTTTCAGGTCGGCCCGCAACTCCGTTGCGTTGAGGTAGCGTTCGGACGCATCTTTTTGCAAGCATTTGTCGATGATTCTCTCCAGCTCCTCAGGCAGACCGGGGCGCACGACTGAGAGTGGGTCGTAGGCTTCATGCAAGATGCCATAGAGCACGGCCTGTTCATAATCCCCTTTAAAGGGCAATTCACCGCTGATCATTTCATACAAAACAACGCCAAACGACCAGATATCTGAGCGGTGATCGACCTCTTCCCCGCGCGCTTGTTCCGGGGACATGTAGGCGGCAGTGCCCAGAGTCGTGCCGACTTTGGTCATTTGTACGCCGCCACGAATTTTAGCAAGACCAAAGTCCATGATCTTGACCTATCCTGATTCTGTGAGCATGATATTGGCGGATTTGATGTCACGGTGGGTGACCCCTTTCTTGTGGGCAGCCTGCAAGCCAGCGGCGATTTGGCTTGAATAGTCGAGGATGTCGTCAAGGGCTAATCCCCCTCGATCCCTCTTTAAGAAAGGGGGCGGCCCACCCTTTCCCCCCTTTTGTAAAGGGGGGTTAGGGGGGATTTCGTGAACGATCTTTCGCAACTCCCGGCCCTCAATGTATTCCATGACGATGAACAGTGTCCCCGGCTCCTGACGGGTTTCGTCATCCACTTCTTCGATGGCGTAAATGTGCGCAATGTTAGGATGGTTCAAAGCCGCCGCTGCTTTTGCCTCGATTTCAAATCGTCTCCGCTCTTCATCCAGAGCTGCGATTTGGTGGGGCAAAAACTTGATGGCAACTGTGCGTTCAAGTTTGGTGTCCTGCGCCTTGTAGACGACGCCCATACCGCCCTGCCCGATTTGCTCTAATATCCGATAATGTAACATGGTTTTGCCAATCAATTCGCGCATATTAACTCCTGAACTTTCAAGTACGACATCGGTAGCAGGCAGGCTTCGCCGAGATTTTCGAGTATTTTACCCCGTTAGAATGGTTTGTCCCAACGTCAGACGTCGATTTGTCTTGGCGAATGCAATTCGCTGGTTATTTCCCATCGGGGATTCCCCAACAAGCAGAGCTCGCAATTGTACCGCAACGTCTCGTTTGCGATGCGGGGCTGTCCCAAAAGGGACGGCATCCATCGTAACTCGACATTTATGTCGAGGATTTAGCCCCAAGCCCCAAAAAGAGCGACATGTATGTCGCAGTACTTCAAAACTCGAGTCATCTGAAGATGACTCCCTTTGCCGGAAACCCCAGTCAGTCGGCTTGAGCCGACTTCAGCTATCAGCCCGAAAATTTATTTTCGGGCGACGAAATAACAAAGATGTGAAATATGGTTAAAAAACACGACTCTGTCAAGCAGATTTTCCCCATGAACAAAGCGGATAGAAAAACTCTGTCAGGGTTCATGCAATGCACTATATTATATATAGATGGTATATTTTATAATACTCGATACAGATATCCTTGTAAGACTCTAAGCTTCTTCCAAGACTTCACTTGAAAGAAGTGGCTCCATTGGAGCAGTAGTCATTTTAACAATTGAAACACACAAAGTAGGCAGTAGGCAGACTTCCATTTCTTTATTTTGTCCGGAGTTGAAAATATCCGATATCAAGGTACGCCACTCCGCTGCCACACATTGACCGGTCGCGCAGTCCCAGATTTTGAGAAGCGGCCGGCTGCCGGCGTTTGCATAAAGCACCTGCCCCTCTTTGGTCACACGCAGGACAGGGTTGGGGTTTTCGCCAGGAAATTTTGCCAAACTCTTGATCTCTGCTTCTGCCAGAGTGCGCTCGCTGATGTCGCGGGCTACTGTGTGCACATAAGGCGTCTCCGCTATGTTAATATGGACAGTGTTGAACTCGGCGTCGATATGGGTTCCATCCTTTGCTGTAACTTGTCCTTTAAAGGTATTTTTCTCCCGCGTGGCGAAGGAATCCTGTGTCAATTCATGCGACACCGGTTTGTACAGATCCGTTAGCTTCATGTCGAGAAGCTCTTCCCGGGTGTAACCGGTTAGTTCGCTAGCTGCGCCGTTGACCATGATGACTTGAGAATGTGAGTTACTGATGAAAATGGCGTCACGAGAACCCTCGATGATGGTTTCTTGCCAAGCCAGTATCTTTCTCAAAACATTTTTAGCGGATTTCTCTTGTTCGATATCATGAGTCAAGGATTTGTGTGTTTTCATGTTATTCCGAATTTATAGTATTGAGAGTGAGCGTTTTCATTATTTACAAAAGTTTGATCCGATCTCAGATGAAGTTTCCGAGGTTCAGGTATTTCCCCATACTTGGTGTTGACTGCGGCTCCGCCGCACTAAGTTTAATAAAAAATGACTTTTTTGCCAAACGTGGCTTGACTTTTACTTTACGAAGTAATAACATATTTACTACTGGGATTCATCCAATATTTTAGCTATCATAAAATCATGCAGGAGGGCTTCGAATGTACAGGATAAAACAGGTTGTCCTTTGGCTTATGCTTTTCGTGAGTTTTTTGTGGGCCAGCGAGCCAAACGATCGGGTAAGGAACCGCTCTCCGCTGATCGCGATGATTATGCTGACGTCCACAACGTTGACTCTTATGACGGAGCTGACTTCGAATGTCGCCACGACCATGTTGTTTATGCCTATTCTGGCGAGCACCGCCCCGGCCATCCACGCCCACCCGTTGCTGTTGATGATCCCGCGGCCATTTCCGCTTCCTGCACTGTCATGCTGCCGGTTGCGACGCCCGCTAAAGCGATCATTTTTAGCCGGATACGTGACCGTTCCGTAAATGGCCCAAATTGGCATTCTACTCAATCTCATCGGCATCGTGTTGGTAACCTTGTTGACGTATTTTGTCGTAGTACTGTTATTTGACATTTCATTTACTTTACCGGAGTGGGTAAAATGAGTCAAAGCAAGTCGTTGGCTGCGAACTTAGCCCGGTTATGGACGAGCTATTCGAAAACCCGAGTTTTCTGCACGCATGTACATTTTGCCATTTGGCTTTTTGTCGGTTTGTGTCTGCTGTCGTGCCAGACCGGGAGCGAAAACGAAGAGTACGCAGGCATCGTCTCGGCTGCCTCCCCTGAAGCCGCTGCCGCCGGCGTGGAAATTCTCGAAGCGGGCGGCAACGCCATTGACGCGGCAGTAGCGGTGTCGTTTACGCTGGCGGTTACGGAACCCGCTATGTCGGGTCTCGGCGGGCAGTCGCAGCTTATAGTATTTGCTCCAGATAAAGGCGCGTTTGTGATCAACGGCACCTCGTTCTCACCGGCCAAATTACCGACCCAGGTTGCCCAGTCGGATTTGGTCGGACATTTCGCCACAACGGTTCCGAGCACGGTGCGTGTGCTTCACTACGCCTGGCTGAAATATGGCAGTGGCAAAATCACCTGGACACAATTGTTGGCTCCGGCTATCCGATTCGCGCGGGAAGGGTTTGAGGTGGGCGCCTTTCGTCATCTGGTTTTTAAGCGTCACGCTTACAATTTGCGAAACAATCCTGCTACACGCACGCTTTTTTTGCACAAAGACGGCTCGATACCTTCTGAAGGAGAGGTTTTTAAACAGCCGGTTTTAGCCAACACCTTACAACGTTTAGCTGCGCGGGGAGCTGAAGATTTCTATACAGGCGCAATCGCCAGAGACATAGCTGCTGACATGAAAGCTAACGGCGGTTGGATTACTTTGGACGATTTGCAACATGTGCCACAACCGATAGAGTTGCCGCCGCTGCACACTACATATCGGGGTTGGGATGTTTATTCGCTTCCGCCTCCAGGCGGAGGTTGGGTCGTGTTGCAAATGCTGAATTTGTTAGAGCAAAGTTCACCCGAGGCGTTAGCTCCAGACTCGCCAACTCGATTAATCAAATTAGCGGACGCCTTGCGTATCGGGCACACAAACCGCCAGTCCGATCCGGTCGAAAATTTGGTTGATTATCAGTCGGACGTTCGGGAAAAAATCAGCAAAGAATTTGCAAAGCGCGCGTTAATAAATAATGAGGAAAAAACTTCCAACGGTGAAACCACGCATTTTTCCGTGGTCGATGGTTCCGGCATAGCCGTGGCAGTCACGGCCAGCATCAATGCTTATTTCGGGGCCAGAGCGGCTATTCCCAAACTCGGCTTCCTGTATAACAGCTACATGCACGAATTTGAGTTGGACGAGCCGGGTCATCCATTTGCTTTGCAGCCAAAAGCCATGCCTTATTCTTCCATGAGTCCGACGATTCTCGTGAAGGATGGCGAAGCCCGTCTGATCCTCGGCAGTCCGGGCAGCTCGCGAATTATTTCGTCGATTACGCAGGTGGTCCAGCTTTGGGTAGATGCCGGAATGGGAATCGAGGAAGCGGTGGCGGCGCGGCGCGTGCACGTAGTGCCACAAAATAAACTTTACATCGAATCGCAGACGGTTTCCGACAGCGTGTTAAGCGCGTTAGAAAAGGCGGGGTACGTTCTCACTCAGCCGAGGACGGATTTAGCGCACGGCGATCTCAACCCGTACTTTGGTGGTATTCATGCGCTTGCCAAAGAAAATGGCAGGTGGCGTGGGGCGGCAGACCCGCGAAGGGACGGCGCAGTTGGGATTGCACAGAAGAAGAGGTGAGGATGGCCGAAGCGACTCTTACCTCAGCAAGGTTGCCTTGGGAACGCTCTTTCCGTCGATATCGGTAATCCCGTTGAAGGTGCCGTTTCAAGTATGGAGCGACTGGAAAAGGACAGACTATCCAGTAATCACACAAACGCCCGGCAATCGTGAAATCCCACGCCGATTGATTTATCCTGGAGATGAGCGCAACACGAATCCGAATATGACGCAACAAGATACATTCTTGACCAGAAACGTGAACGCTCTTTATTAAAACAGAGAGAGGTAAGATAAAAAACCTGCTTCATGTCTCGGAAGCAGGGTTTTTTATTGAGATTTGGCTACGTTTTGCATATTTTACCCAAACAGAGGAGGGTTTCAATGCGTAAACTGAAAAAATTTCCTGCTGCCGTACCTATATGCCTTGTTTTATTTGCCTCCATACTGCTCGCATCCACTCCCTTTGATCAAAGGTCTGAACAGAATCTTCTGAGGCAAATGAAGTGGCGCAGCATCGGCCCGGCTAACTTTTCCGGTCGCATCGTCGATGTCGAAGCGCTGGAGAACGATTTTAGCCATGTGATTGTGGCTTCGGCATCAGGAGGCGTATGGAAATCCGTAAACGCCGGCACGACTTGGAAGCCTATCTTCGAAAATTACGGCAGCGCTTCTATCGGAGATATCGCGATTTTTCAACCCAACCCAGCTATCCTCTGGGTTGGGACCGGAGAAGCGAACAACCGCAACAGCGTGGCTTGGGGCGATGGCATTTACAAATCCACTGACGGCGGCAAGACGTTCCAAAACATGGGGTTGCGCGACACCCACCAGATTGCGCGCGTCGTTACCCATCCCGCTGATGAGAACATCGTCTACGCAGCGGCCATCGGCAACCTTTGGGGCTACACCGGCGACCGCGGTTTGTTTAAAACCACCGACGCCGGTGCGACTTGGACGAAACTCACCAACGGTCTTCCCAACGACGGCAAAACCGGCGCCATCGATCTGGTGATAGACCCGAATGAGCCCAATACGCTCTTCGTGGCTTTTTATCAGCGACTTCGTAAACCGTACCGCTTCGACAGCGGCGGCCCTAACGGCGGCATTTTTAAAACCACCGACGCCGGCAAATCCTGGAAGAAGCTTACCCATGGCCTTCCCGAAGGCGATACCGGTCGAATTGGCCTCGCCATCTATCGACAAAATCCGAACATTTTGATGGCCATCATCGAGCACGGCTTCCAGCCCAATATGTACGAAGAGGTTTACCAAAAAATGGAACAGCTCGGAACCGGCATCTACCGTTCCGAAGACGGCGGCGAAAGCTGGCGGTTCGTGAACCGCTACAACAACCGTCCGTTTTATTACAGCCAGATCCGCATTAACCCGCTGGATGATCAGCGGGTGTACGTTTTGACGACGACCATTCGCCTTTCTGAGGACGGCGGCAAAACTTTCCGTGCGGGCGATTTGGAGTTCGAGGGAGGGCTCGATTTTCACGCCATGTGGCTCGACCCCAGCAACCAAGAGCGCTACTACCTTGGAAAAGACAAAGGGCTTACTTTAACCCACGACCACGGAAAGACATTTATCCTTTTCGACAACCTTCCTGTCGGCCAGTTCTACGCCATCGGCGTGGACATGCGGGACCCATACTATGTTTACGGCGGTACACAGGACAACGGCACTTGGGGCGGCCCGAGCTTTAGCAAAGATGTGCGCGGCATCCTCACCGATAGCTGGTGGAAGCTGCACTGGGGCGATGGCATGTTTATTCAAATTGACCCAACTGACTGGCGCAAAGTCTACACCGAGGCAGAGAACGGCAGCTTTCGCCGGTATGACGCCGGAACCCGGCGCGTGGAATTTGCCCGGCCCAGCCCGAAAAATATCCTCAATTACAAAAAGTTTGCCGTCGCTAAAAATGACACTGCTGGAAACCGTCTGCCGCGGCAATTCCGTTTCAACTGGCGCTCGCCTATGGTGATGTCGCACCACAATCCGCAGATGCTTTACTTGGGCGGCAACCATCTCTTCAAAACAATCGATCAGGGCGAACACTGGCACATCATCAGCCCGGACTTGTCCACTCAGGATTCGATAAAATACGACCCCGAATCCGGCGGCTTGACGCGCGATGTCACCGGGGCGGAAACCCACGGCGCTATCACGGCTTTCTCCGAGTCGCCGTTGAATCCGGCGCTGCTTTGGGTGGGCACTGATGACGGCAATGTACAAATCACCCGCAACGGTGGCGAGCACTGGACAAACGTGCGCGCCAACATTCTGGATGTGCCCGAGGGCATCTGGGTGAGCTGTGTAGAGGCTTCGTTTTTCGAAGAGGGCGCCTGTTATGTGACTTTCGACGGCCACCGCAGCGGGAACTTTTCAACCTGGGTATTCAAGACCACAAACTATGGCGAGACTTGGACCAACATCACCCACAACCTTCCGGACGGCAACAGCATGTACGTCATCCGCCAGGACAGAAAAAATCCAAACCTGCTGTTCGCCGGCTCGGAGTTCGCCTGTTTCGTTTCCCTTGATAATGGGGAAACCTGGGAGCGGCTGATGAACAACATGCCAACCGTGGCTGTTCACGATCTGGTCATTCATCCGCGCGACGGCGATTTGGTGGCGGGAACACACGGTCGCGGCATTTGGATTCTGGACGACATGTCGCCTCTGCAGCAGCTTACGGATGAAATTCTCGAAAAAGAAGCGCACATTTTCGAAAATCGCCCCATCACGATCTGGGAAGATGCCACGCGTGGCGGCGTGCGCGGACACATGTTTTTTGCCGGTGAAAATCCGCCTTACATTCCGAAACGGGAAAACATCGTAAGGGAAAAGATGATCAGCGGCGGGCTGATCCATTACTACCTCAAGTCCAAAACAAAAAAAGAGGTGGTCATGGAAATTTCCGATATTTCCGGTGAAAACCGGCGACGGTTGGTCGTGACAAACGAACCGGGCATCAATCGCGTACTTTGGGATTTGCGATTCGAGCCCACGGAGAAGCAGCGAGAACGGTTTAGGGCGCTGATGAACGAATTCTTCGAAATATTTTTGCGACTTCCAAACTTGGCGAAAAAAGAACGGCAGTGGCTGCAACGGCAGCAGAAAGCTTTTGAGAGAGCCCAAACCGGCGAAGAGTTTAACCAGGTGCGCACAGATATCCTGAACCGTTATCGTTACGAGCGTTCTTTGCGTCGGGTCTTCGGCCGGCGCAGATTTCTTCCCGGCCGACTGTTGGGTAACCTGGCTGAGCCGGGTCAATACATCGTAACGTTGACGGCGGCAGGGAAAACAACCCGCAGCATGATTACTGTACGCCGGGATCCCATACTTTATTGATAACCAATTACAGGGGATATAAAAGAGTTGACATATTTTTGACAGGATAACAGGAGTCCCAAGATTTACAGGATTTCATTTTCAAGCTAGGGGCGTAGCCGAAAAGTATCGTCTCTTAGCGAAGGCGTCCTCGCCGAGCGAGTTTTACTCCGGCTCTGTGCCCAAAAACCCTCGGCGAGACACCTTCGGGAAGTAATTTTGGACTTTTCGGCCAAGCTCCTAAGATAGGCTAGGATAAAGAGTTATCCTGTAAATCCGGTTTATCCTGTTATCCTGTCAAAAAATACTGTGGCGCCGCCATCGTGAAGCACGAAACCGAGGGAAAAGATGAGTCTTTGGATAAGAAGTCTGATCATCGCTAACTGGTTGATAGCCGGTTTTCTTTTCGATGAACCGAAGCCGCCGGATGGGGAAGAGCGGCAAAAATTTGTTGCAAAAGTCAATACACTGCAAAAACATTCCCCGTTGCTTCCTTTGCGGGTTTATGACGTCATTTTTAGTCTCACCGATACGCTCTGGATCGCATTTGACTGTCCCGACTCTGCTGAGATAGCGCGGGTCCAGATCGAAATTACAACTGAGCACATTAAATGGGACCGGAATTTAACCATCGACGACAAGCTTGTGGGAATCGCGCCGGAAGCTGTGGCCTATTATATTTGGCGTCCCATTACTTTTATTCTTGATGATAAGAAACATGTCCGTGCGAATAACTATATTATGTTCACCTCAGAAATACTCACGCCCACCGACAGCTCAATGCTGAGTCCCTTGGGAGACGAGGCCATTTTGTATCACGAGCTTTTGCACGGGCAGTTCGCGATTGAGGCTATGTATGACAGCGCCTGGCGCGCAAGCACGTGCGAGTGCGACTTCGATCTCGAGGCCCGCGATCCCGTGCATGAAAAGATTCCGGATTTGGTTTTTGCGTACCTCGCCAATCTCGCCGAGGTCTATGGAGAAGACTACATCGTCGATATTCCACCGCGCTCACCTGACGCCGCCACGGATTTTGAGTTTGTCATCGGACAGATCGACATTCTGGGGTATGAGGGAGAATGGGAATCCCAGCTCTATTATCCCGAACGGGCTAATATTGACCCGGAGAGCTTTGAAATCAAAGTCCGGAAAAATAAAATCTTAGCCACGGGACATTTGCTCGACCAAACGCACCGGGGATTTGTCCTGGTCAGATTTATCCGGAGAAAATAAATAAAGGCATAACGATTTGTATCGAACGCAGAAATGCCCATCGGGCCATTGCCCACAGAATTTGGAATCCCACTGAATAAGGTTTATTTCTGTGGAATTTCTATTTCTGTTGGCGGATTTTTTAAATCGTTTTGCATAGCCGCTTAGCTCGGCGGGGACGCCTTCGCTAAGAGGTTTCAAATCACGTATTTTCGAATTTCCGGATGGACACTCTTTAAAGACTGCGTTGAGACATTATTTTTTCTTCTCCAATTTCAAAGCTGCGGAATTGATACAGTAGCGCATGCCCGTGGGCTTTGGACCGTCCGGGAAAACATGACCGAGATGGGCGTTGCAATTGCTGCAAAGCACTTCGGTTCTTCGCATGAACATGCTGGCGTCGTCTTGGTGATCCATGCTGTCTTCTGCAAGAGGTCTGGTGAAACTCGGCCAACCGGAGCCCGAATCGAATTTGTCGTCAGAGTTGAATAATTCCTGGCCGCAACAGACACAGGTGTAAATGCCCGCCTCTTTGCAGGCGTTGTATTCGCCCGAAAAAGGCGGTTCCGTTGCTTTTTTGCGGGTGACTTGATATTGCTCGTTGGTGAGCTGCTTGTGCCATTCTGCGTCGGTTTTTTTGACTTTCATGTGTCGTCCTTTATTTATTTAGAGGTTTAGAAAAGAAGCTAACCCTTAGAAAAAAGGTCAGCTTCTTTCCGGCCAAAAGTACTTAACTTTTTCGATGAAATCCATTAATTTTTTATCTGTTCGGTGAAATGGAAGCGGGCGCTGCCTGCGGAGCAGCCAGGCGGGTGCGACACGAAGGTAACCGATCACAGGGTATTAATCCTTTTTTGACACGATAACAGGATATACCGGATTTACAGGATTTGGCCCAAGGTTTAAGAGCTTTGGTTCCCCATATGATTGGCGCGACACGAAGTCTACTTGATCACTATCATTTTCCTCACCCTTCTGAACCCAGAAGTCCACAATTCGTACAGATAAACACCTGAGCTCACAGGCTGTCCCGAATCGTCCGTCCCATCCCAGTGAACCAAGTAAGAACCTGGGATTTTCT
>JBHHWX010000099.1:0-14529 GCA_046756745.1 bacterium
GTTAACATAGAACTTAGTGCACTATGATGGTAAACTTGGGTTAAGATAGAGTTGGGTGTTTTTGCGGATTGGTACATACAATTCAGTATGCACATATATTCCCGGAGAAAAAAACTTCGCTGACTCCCCTCCCCTGGGTAGATCGCGATCTGTTACCGCTTGCTTTGATTCCAGCACAAATACCTAGCTCACCTCATATGGTTGGATCTTTACCTTTAAAACAATGCGTTGCTCCAGGCAACTGAAGAAATGTAAGACACGATCAATTCGCTTTATGAATATCCTGGCGAAAGGTGAAACTTATCAAATAATCACTCAATGGGAGGTAAACTTCGATGTACTTGGCATAGACATCCACAGGAAAGTTCACCTGACCTTGAATTTGGTGTTGAGGTTTGAGGTAAGTTTTGCGAAGTGTCTCCAGCTCCCAGGTTTCACGAACGGCATTTAAATTTGTGATGCTGAATTGGTGGTTTTGATCGCGCTCGACTCTTTCTGCCGTTCTGTGAACATTATCGTTCAGGACTTCATCCGTGCTTTCGCCTTGCCCGATACTGACAATATCCGCAACCAAATCCAACACGCTAATTGTGGCGTCTAAGGCAACCATGGATGAATGATGTGCATTTTCACGCGACATTTCTTTGTCGATTTCAAGAAGTCTGGTTTCGGGATCGATTGCGGCTATTTGGGTACGCGAGAGAGAATCCTGTAGGCTTTTCAACGGAATGTAGTAAAACTCTGCGGGGGAGGCAAGAAAAGTGTGATCAGATAAATTGGCGATTTCAACATCAAAAACCAGATAGCCTTCGTAAGCTCGGTTAAAGGCGATAGCGACTTCGAGACTGTCTGTGGAGATTTTTACGTATTCCTGGCCAAAGAGCCAGGTCGTATCTTGTGCAGTGGGACTCAGGCGGAAAATAGGTTTTGGCGCAGCGCATCCTCCGAGATAAACCATACAAAAGAGGAGTAACCATAATTTGAATCGATCTTTATATCTCATCTTGATGACTCATGAATGATTGTGTCGACTTTTAACTGTCAGGGTTTAGCCCTGACAGTTTTTCAACAAATCTTTAATACCAAATTCTTAAACCGACTCGAAACCCATCAAGTAAGTCGGACGATTTATTTTTCAAAATTCGAATTCCACCTAACAACTCTACTCGACCTAACATGACGCCGGCACTGGACTCGATGGTATAAAGTGGTCCGTTGCTGACGTACGCGGCCGCCACCTCTGTTTCGATAATCAAGGGTTTTTGGGGAAAGAGTTGTAAGTCGACCGCAAGCTCGACTCCGCCATGAGCGCGATTTCGGTGAAATCCGCGAAAGCCGCCCTCCAGGTTCACAATGAGGTTTGACGTTCGGTAAACCGCGTATCCGTAGCGAACACCGAAATAGCTCAACCGGTCTTTAAATGACCCAAATTCATCTCTCAAATCTTCTTCATAAACCGCCAGATCGAAAGAGAGTTTGCTATTGTGAACGAATTGCGTTTCCCATTTAAAAATATAGCTTCGCAGATTTTCGTTTAAATGGTGATAACTAAATTCGGTGTTAAAAAAGTAGCTTCTAAATTGATCCGAAGCCGCCATAAAACCGTTGCCTTCAGCATACGGGAAAGAGGGGAAAGGTCCAAACTGGGTTCCTGGAGTTCCACCCCATAGTTGAGCGATATCACCGATGTTTTCGAGAAGGACGTACAGGAAAAACCCTGCGGCGTCATCCGAATCGGAATCATTGCCGGATTCCTCTTCCCCGAAGCCATCGGCAAAGTCTTCAAGATCGCCTTTACCCTTTTCCTGGGAGTAGGATGTCACCTGTGTTAGACATAAAAGGGTAGATATCAGGACAACCTGAGCGAGAGAAAAAAATCGTATTTTCATCATGGCCTTTCTTGAGGTTTGAGTTGTAAAATTTGGTGCAGAACACACCTCTCAAAACTCATGCCATTCTTAGATTTTGCTCGACCCTGCTTTTTCTCTGAATTTAGGCACACACAAGAGTTTTTTTACGGAGAGGAGGAAGATAAAATGGCCACGCAGGATATTTGATGTACACCTGCGTAAACAAAGTTTTCAACTAATGGTCTTCCTCTGAGCCCACATGGGAGAGTTGGGAGGATTTTAGTTGTTTGGCTAACTTCTGGAGCTCATCCTTGATTTCTGAAAACTTTTCCATCGGGCCATCGAGCTCTTCGGAGAAGTTGCACTGTTTTTGTTGAGATAGGGCTGCTTGACAGAATTGTTCTGAGTCATCATACTGACCCATTTGATAAGCGCATTTAGCCTGTTGTAATAAACAATCTATTTGAAAGCTTTTACTTTGATAAGCTGTTGTAAGCAGGATCTTATGCAAACGCACAAAGCATTCTTTTGCTTCTTGCCATTTTTCTAAGGCTTGATAAATTCTTCCTCTTCTGTATAACAAGGTTGGATTTCCTGGGTACGATTTAATGAGTTCATCTGTGATATTCAATGCTTTCTCATACTCGTTTTCGTTCATATAGATTGTCGTGAGGCCATACTTCGCATCCACATTGAGAAAGCGCCCCTTTTTTATGGCTAATTTTATTTGCTCGATACCCTCTCGCCTTTTATTCTTGGAAAACGGCAGCGCGCGGATAAATTGTGATTTCGCCGCTAACCAATATTTAAATAACCCCATGCCATAATAGGAATCGTAAAACTCCGGATCGTAGCGGATGGCTTTATTGAACGAATTTAAAACCTTTGAGCCGTTTTTTAACGCTGAAAACAATTGCCTTTGATTGGCGAAGTTGATGCATCTCATACCATAAGCAACACCCAAATAAAAATGATTGAGACCGTTTTTTTTATTTTTTTTAATCGCCTGTTCTGCCAAATCAATCGAAAGGTTAAGAAGGCTGTCAATTTTTGAGTCATAAAGTCTGACTCGATAATTACGACTGATTGTTTGGTATGCTGTAAGCAACCCAAATGCGCCCGCAGGCTCGTCAGGGTACTCATGGCGGAGTTGTGTTGCCGTTTGTATTGCTTCTTCAAAACGTTCACTGTGAAGGTTGTCGAATGTTTTTTGAAAAAGAGAATTAAGCTGGGATGGCGGCTTGGATTTTTTTTCGGGTCTTCTCGCATGACCATTTACCGTTTGAAAAAGTAATCCACCTCCGGTGGTGACGATCAGTAAAAACAATGTAGTAAAATTCCTTTTGCTTTGCATCCGGACCCTCGATCCTAAATGTTACGTGTAGAAGTGTATAAAAAATGTGGGTTTGACAACATGTTAGGTTTGTTTAAAATTATAATAAGAGTTCGTCATTTTTGCAAGACTTTTTTAACGAGTTGGCAACTTTTTAACATTATTTAAGAAAATTTGTTGAAGAATTGAATCGAGTTTTGTAAAATTGCTCTATAAATAAAGGATTCATCACTAAACGATAAGGATAAAAATATGACAGCCTACCTGATAATGGTTTATGGCGTTTTAGTGCTTTTGGGCGGGATCATGGGATATGTCAAATCCAAAAGCATACCTTCTGTGATCATGGGTTCGATTTTCGGCGTGTTGATCCTGATTGGCTCCTGGCAGATGCTCAAAGAAAATGTGATTGGCTGGGGCCTGGTGTTGGGATTATCGATATTTTTGACAATTTTTTTCGGTTACCGGTTTTGGACCTCAATGAAATTTATGCCTGCCGGCCTGATGATACTTTTGAGCTTGATTTCTACAGTTGTGTTATTGCTGAATCGGATGAAATAAGAAATCATGCGATGCTGTGTTTTGCATTTCTGTGACAAAATGTGTATTCTGTCAAATATTCATCAACCTACGAAGTGCACCAAGGACTGGAAGAAAAGTGAGGGTAAAGAGTGTTCATCCGGAAATAATTTTAAGTAAATAAATAAATGAATTTATAAATATTACGGTCATATCTTCATTATGCGTGTATATTTGGATCTTGTGGAGCGGGTGCTGACTAACGGGAGTCGCAAATCGAATCGAACCGGCGTGGATACGATTTCCTCGTTTGCCGAATTTTATCGAGTCGATTTAGCTGAGGGCTATCCGCTTCTTACGACCAAGAAGATCAATTTTAATGCGATGCTGCGTGAAGTCTTCTGGTATCTCTCTGGCGAAGATCACATCCGTGAATTACAGAAACACACGAAGATCTGGGATGCGTGGGCCGATGAAAACGGCAACTTAGAGACCGCCTACGGGCGCTACTGGCGCCGCTACCCATTGCCTGCGCAAGGCATCGCTTTAGGTGCGGAAGTCTTTGTGGATGGAAATCATTCGTTTGTGAGCAGGGAAGCCGATGGGTCATTTTCTTTCGATCAGATCGGCTGGGCCATCCACGAGTTGAAGACAAATCCCAACTCCCGGCGTATTGTTATCAACGCGTGGCATCCGGCGAACGCTGTGGTGAGCAAATTGCCGCCTTGCCATGTGCTGTGGGTGTTGAATGTTCAGGATGGAAAATTAAATTGCCACTTAACTCAACGCAGCGCCGATATCGCGCTGGGGATTCCTTTTAATCTCGCCTGTTACACTTTGTTGACCCAAGCTATCGCACGGGAAGTCGGACTGCAGGCAGGTCAATTTGCACACACGCTCATCGACGCTCATATTTATGTGAATCATATCGAGAATTTGAAGGAGCAGTTGCGACGGGAACCGTTACCGCTGCCACGTTTGAAAATCAACTCCAAACCGTTTCACCTACTGCGGTTTGAAGATTTCGAGCTTGTCAACTATCAGTTCCATGAGCCTATTAAATTTGATGTGGCGGTATGATGCAGCGGCCAGAAATTGTCCTCATTGCAGCGATAGCTGAGAAGAATCGCGTTATCGGCAAGAACGGTGAGCTGCCGTGGACTATTTCGGAGGATCTGAAGCGCTTTAAAAGAATGACCGTTGGACACACCGTTATCATGGGCCGCAAAACCTTTGAGTCTATCATCACTCGTTTGGGAAAACCTCTTCCTGAACGCAGAAATATTGTTCTTACATCGACAAGAACATACCCGGGTTATCCTCAGGTTCAGACATATCCTTCTTTGGAGAGTGCGCTTGAATCCGTTATCGGAGAATCCGCCGTTTTCATCATAGGAGGAGAAGCAGTGTTTTCTGAAACGTTGCCTATGGCGGATCGTTTGGAATTGACTCTTGTTGAAAAGGAGGTCGAAGGCGACGCCTTTTTCCCGGAATACGCAAACCTGTTGGGAACGGAATTCTTACTCGAGCGAACCGAACAGAGAGAAGGCTACCGCTTTGAAACCTATAGAAGGGGGCCGTCCTTATCATAAAATTTTATAGTCACCTGTCTCTTTGAAAAAAAGTGCATTTTTCGACTAAATTCAAGTTGAAAAGTTCATTTTTATTACTTATCTTGATATTTATATCGATTCGAAGCGTAACGAACTTCCCGGTTTCAACAAACGCAACACACCATACCAAGGAAAATCTGACATTTTAACGTGGAAACGAAAAACGACATTTCGGAAGTTGAGCCCTTGAAGCGATGGATATTGTTAAGCGTCTTGGCCTGTTCTTTGGCTGGCGGGGCGCTGGCTTTATACTCGACCAATCTTACTTTTAAAGTGACCGGCTCCGGCTTGGAAAGCTCTGGCGGGTGTTACGTCAATGAATGGATCTCCTGCGATGCTGTCCACGCAACGTCATTGGCGAGAATGTTCGGCATCCCGGTCGCTTGGTGGGGGTTGCTGTTTTATGTCTGGTGCGCCGCGTCGGCTATTTTTGCCGGTCTCACGAAAGAGCAGCAGCGGGCACGAGCCGCAATAGCCGCGAGCTTCGTTCTTGGCGCCGGCGCAGTGATGTTTTCATTGTATAAAGCTCTTCATTTGATCGAACTCAAAGTTTTGTGTCCTGTGTGTGTGGGTATGTATCTACTCAACTTTGCGATTCTGGGGCTCCTGCTCAAATCTTTCCCTGACGAGGAGAAAAGTCAACTTGCGATACGGTATGTTAAAGCCGTCTTTGGACGAGCGCCTGGCGTCGGATTTGCACCGCAGCCCACGTTATTCGCGGCGTTGATGATTTCACTTTTCAGCCTCGGTTATATTAGTATAAAAATTTATGAGGAAAACAGCGTCGCGGTTAAAAATCGAAATCTGGCGCGGGCTGTAGAAGCCCACTTTAACCAAACTGAGATTCCATTAAATTATGACGACTCCGCTCCTGTTTGGGGGAATCCAAATGCGGAGACGACGGTCGTGGAGTTTAGCGATTTTCAATGTCCGGCCTGCCGCGACGCTGCGTTTCATATGCGCAGCGCTTTGTTTGAATACCGGAACCGGCTGCGCCTGATCTATATGAATTATCCGCTCGACCTGTCGATCAACAGTTATGTGCGGCGAGGCATTCATCCGAAAGCCGGGTTGGCGGCGCGCGCCGGCGCTTGCGCACACGCTGAAGGCGATTTCTGGCGTTTCCACGACGAAATTTTTCGCAGCCAGGACGATTTGGGTCGCGAACTCTATCTGCAATTAGCAGAGAAATTCGGATGGGACAAAGATCGTTTTCGAGAATGTTTAGATGAGAAGAGAAGTGTCGATAAAGTGAGAAGCGACATTCAGCATGCGCATGAAGCCGGGGTAAGCAGCACGCCCTCGATATTTGTCAATGGCAGACTTGTACGGTTTTGGCGGAATACAGAATTTCTGCGTGCGGTTATTCAAGGGGAACTTCGGGGAATCGAAGATGGTTCATAAGTCAGGTGATTCGTCTGTAACGATATTTTTTAGATATAACTGAGGCTGGTGACAGCCCCGGGAAAAGTGCCTTGGCGCCCGCCATTGCGCTTCCCGTGTGGTCGGGGATCCTCCGGGAGACGACCCCGAAGTTGCCGGCCTCAGTATAAATTGTTTCACCACGCATGCATTGAGCGTTTTACAACATTCCCTTACGCTTGCGTACAAACCACTCCACACTCAGAAGCAGGATGCAGGCGATCAGCAACGGCGTCTTATTCCAAATTTCCCACTCGTTTTTCAACACAACGTATTTTTCCGGGAAGTGCAATTTTTCTTTGAGACCAGCGAAATCTGCAGAGGTGTAATACGTGCCGCCGCTTTCCGAGGCAATACGCCTAAGAAGCTCGCTATTCATACGCGTGCTCTCGTATTCTAAGCTAAACTCTTCCACCGAGAACTTCCCTGAATCGTGACCAAGTACGTTTCCTTGCTGGTGAGCGGTTCCGGAAAATTGATAGTCGCCGCCCTGCAAAACCTGTAAGTTGCCGGCGTAGCGGCCTTCCCCGATGTTCGTTAATGAAAGCTCCTGCGTTTCTTTGCCACCCATCACTTGTACGGTGACTTCCGCTCCGTCCACCGGCTTGAAATCTTCGAAGTAAACTTGAGCGATAAACTGAATTTCTTCGCCACTGCGATAGATCTCTTTGTTGGATGCAATCCGCACGAGTTTGCTGTCCTCTTGAGTGACAAGCCATCGAATGGTATTTTGCAAAAAGCGCCGGTAACTTTCGTTGTTTTTGCCGATACCCCACATCAGCAGATCCCAGCGCCAGAGGCCGTAGCTGAGAACGGTCGCCGACTTACGTTGACCGGTCGTTTTTGTGACGATCAAGGGCATGCTGCGAACGGATCTGTTTAGGGATCTCTGTGGATCAACGCCTGCCAATGATTTGGAGGAGGAATGCAGCTCCGCATAATTGATATTGCAAAAAACCGGAGGCAGCTCCTGCCAGGCATCCCGGTTCTCGATTTCGTTTTCAGAAAATCGTAAAATTGGGTGGTGCAGACCTTGCGGCAAAATATGAATGTACACGGAACGTTCCCTGCCTTTAATGGGCTTTTGCGCAAACGGGATAAAATCTTTCAACTGCCAAAGCTTTTCTAAATCGGTGTTTTTCTGAAGGAAATAAAGCGCCGGCACACCTTTTGCCAAAGCGTTCTTGAGAAGATTCACATCCTTTTTTCTCGAGCTGCGCCGTGGATAATCCACAAAAATCAGACAATCGTGTTGAACGAGCTGTTCGACCGTTGGTAAAGCGCCTTCATAAAATCGACCTTTAAATTTCTCGACAAAAGCCGTGACTTCGATGTCCTCATCGTTGATAAGCGCTCGCCTTAAAAATGTTAGATCGGGGCTCGGTCCGCCTGCGATCACGAACGCTTTGATTTTGCTTTTCAGCACTTTGACGTAAAACGCTTTTGAGTTATTGATATGGGTCAATTCGCCATCGAGTGTTGGCAATTTAATTTCATATTTAAATTGGCCTTCCTTCTGGGGAGTGAAATAAAGGCGCACTTTTTGTTCGAGGGTGTTTCCCGATAGACGGACGATTTTAGAATCTAAGGTTTGATTGTTTTGGACTAAATTGACCGGGACCCGTTTGTCGTCAAAACCACTGCTTTTCAGATACACATCAACCGGAATTTTGTTTTCCGCATAAGCGATTTCGTTGGTGACGTAGTTTGTGATAAGGACATCTTTTTGACGGGCAGAATCGCCAATTGCAACCGGATAGATCGGCGGACCGTAATTGGCGGCATACCGAGCCGGGTTTTCACCGAGGTTGTTGGCGCCGTCGGTGACCAGTATCACCGCTGCGAAATATTTTTCTGCTGTTTTTTCTTTTAGGAGCTCTAAGGCGCGCCGGATGTCTGTCCCGTCATCGGCGACCTTAAAGGAGTCCGGTATTGCGGGTCGTTTTTCATACAGCCGGTAGGAAAAAGGATAGAATTGCATGTCGAAATCACTTGGCGGATTTTGAAACAATGGGGTTTGCAATATCCTATGGAGTTCTTCGGCGCGATTCATCTTTTGGTCCGCGAGTCCCATGCTCGCCGACCGGTCAACAAGCACGGCAACGACTGGTTTTTCCTCTTTTTGGCGGGTAATGCTCAATATCGGTTCAAAAAGAAGCAAGACTATTAGAATCACCGCCAATGCTCTCAGAGTCATCAGAAATGTGCGCAGCCCGGTTGAGACCGGCGGTACGGTCTTGCGATAGGTAAAATAACTGAAGCCAACAGCGGCGATGATAATGAAAGCGAGGAAAAGCTGATTTCCTGTTGTGTTGAGACTGATGTCGGTTATGTCGTTCAACAGAGGTTATCCTTTTTTAATGCAACTTCGTGAATGGAACACGGATAAGACGGATTTAACGGATTCAGGCTAAAGCGACAAAGACGGCCTCGGACTCAAACTAAAATCCGAATGGCTCCCTTTTTCCAAATAGAAAATTCCCGTTCGTGCGATCATGGCGGCATTATCCGTGCAAAGATTCGCTGGCGGAAAGAAAAGCTCGAAGCCTTGTTTGGCGCTTTCTTGCTGTAGTCGCTCTCGCAAGTATGAATTACAAGACACGCCGCCGGCTAAGGCCAATTGTTCAAGATTGTTCTCTTCCAGTGCGGCTAGACTCTTTTCGATGAGAACCTCCACGGCTGCTTTTTGAAAACTCGCGGCGATGTCGGCTTTTCGTTTTTCACGCTCTCCTGAATCGAGCGAGTGCAAAAAATAAAGCACCGCGGTTTTGAGCCCGCTGTAACTGAAATCCAGTTTCCTGCCTTTGAGTTTTGCTTTTGGCAGCGAAATATATCCGGGGTCGCCCTCTTTTGCTAATGTATCGATAGCTGGCCCGCCTGGATAAGGCAAATCCAGCATCTTAGCCACTTTATCAAAGGCTTCGCCGGCGGCGTCGTCGCGGGTTTTTCCGAGGATTTGGTAATTCCCCCATTCATTGACCAGCACTAACTGAGTGTGCCCTCCGGAAACGATCAGAGAGATAAAAGGGGGCTGTGGGCCTGCTTTGAGAACCGAATTGGAAAAGAGATGTCCTTCCATGTGATTAATCCCAACAAATGGAATCTGTAACGCCAAAGCCATGGCTTTGGCGAAATTGAGACCAACCAAGAGGGATCCTGCCAAGCCCGGACCATAAGTGACCGCAAGGCCATCCAAATCTGAATTCTCGATACCTGCTTTTGTCAGCGCGGATCGGACTATCGGTAAAATGAGCCGGACATGGGCACGTGACGCCAATTCCGGCACCACGCCCCCAAATTCGGAGTGGACTTCTTGGGAAGCGATCGTATTCGACGCCAGTCGGTCATGCCTCCATACCGCGGCCGCCGTTTCATCGCAAGAAGTTTCTAGTCCGAGGATAATCATGTTAAAAGAAGGCGAAGAGATCGATGACGAATTGTCCATCCCAATCTTCATCAAAAGCGTATTCGACTCGTAAGATCGCTTGATACGGCAAGAAAAAATGCAAACCGCCGCCCCAACCGGTCATAAATTTGTTGCGGTTCAGAGTTTCGTTTTGAAACCAGAGAGCTCCGGTATCGACGAATAGGGCGCCGCTGATCCCAAATCGAAAATTGGTGCCGTACTGTCCCATGGCTTGAAACGGTCCCCAATTGTGATAGGATATTTTACGAATCGGAAATCGAAATGCCGCGTTCGCAATAAAGCGGTTCTCTGCTGAGAGACGTTTATTAAAATGGCCCCGGATACGCGTCAGGAAACCGAAGTGAACCTGGTCGTAGACCGGAATGACGCCTTCGGAAAGATTCGCAGCCGTGCGAAAGGCCAAAGTCGTCGGGCCAATCGGGATATATTTGCGCAGGTCTCCACCGAATCGCCAAAAGTCGATAGTCTGGCTGAAACCGGTTTTTCGTATCCAGAAGTTAACATAATGCCCACGGTGAGGATATTCCCATAAATCGCGTTTGTCGTAGGTAAACGAGAATCCGACGTGCGGCAGTTTGTCCTTACCCGAAGGAGAAAGAGTCTGTCCGCTGTTTCGTGACGGAAAAGTTAACTGCTTGTAACCGAGATTGATGTCAAAAAAAGTAAAGTGTCCAAAGCGTTTTCCAAGACGCCAACTAAACCCGATTTGATTTTCATTCACCGAGGAATCGATGGCCGTGAAAGTCAAATTACGGACTTTGCGGGCGAACAACGAGATACTGGTGTAGAATTTGAGTTTTCCCAGAATCCAGGGATTTGTATAACGTAAGCGTACAGATGGATTAAACCCGAGCCAAAAAGAAAAATCGACAACTTCCCGGCGGCCGCGGAAATTGTTATGAAGAAGTCCTGCCCCGATTGAAATTCGGGCCCAGTCCCGTTCGTTTCGAAAAATGATCGGGTACGGGAAGATGTACCACATCTCGCTCACTGTGACCACCACGATTCTGCCGCTGTTGGTCGGCACCATATCGAGCTCGACGCGATTAAAAATACCGAGATTTTGTATGCGCAGCCGGTCTCTTTCAGCTTGTAAGTCGTCGAATATATCGCCGACTTTGAGCTTCATTTCTCTGAGGATGATTTCCTCTTTGGTTTTTTCGTTGCCCTGAATAATAACGGCTAAGATTTTATCGGCGTGTTCCGTTGAGCTGGAATCCGGCAGTTTGTAGAAATTCTGTCCCCAGGCGGTGGAAATCCAGATTGGAAGGATAAATGACAGGAAAATCAGTTGTAAGGCAATTGAGCTTGAAATGAATTTCATAAAGGACACATCAAACTTCTATTGTTTTTACTTGCTGAGTAGATAACTTCTCTTGGCACTATGTCGATCAATATGGGTAAAGCAGTGACTTACTAAGAATGTTTTCAGCCACGGATGCACACAGATTGAACACGGATAAAATGAGTTTAGAACATGAACAATGCTTAAATTCAAAAAAATAATGTCAAAATAATTAAAGTCAAAATGATTGAAAAATAATTTTGACTTCTAAAATATCATATCATTTTGCCGGAAAAACTGCGTCAGTCTTCTTTTCGCTGCATCGTCTGCGAAAAGGCATAGATTCCATTGTTCGTTTATTAACAAAATCCGTGTTTCATCCGTGTAAATCCGTGGCTGATTTTTTTGATAGTTACCCACACAAAACAACATCGTGCCCGTACTCTTTGATTTGATCAAAAAGTTTAATTCTTAGAGCTTCTCCAACAATCTAAACGTTACACGAAAATCGTCGTTCGAACGATCCGTGCGTTTTGCAATGTCGATGCGGAGAACCCCTTCCAGAATCAGTATAGAAAGACCGACGTTGGTTTTCAAATTATCAAATGTGAGTTCGCCAAAGCCATCGAGCAAGCCGTTGTTTGGATCGGTGACCCAGGCCCAGCCTGTGTCCAGAAAGGCGCCCAGTGAAATGGTTGGCCAAAAAAAGCTAAAGACCGGAGCCTCATTTAGCGGAATATTTTGTAAAATATCGCCGCCGAACAGGTAATTCACATTGAGCATGAACATTCGGTTGCCGCTCAATTCTTTGTCATCGAAACCGCGGAGGCTGCCGATCCCGCCTAAATCGATAGCGTATTGCTCAATCAGATTGCCCACGCCAATACCGGTTGTTGCTGCGATGTCTCCGCGCCTGGCGCCGAGCATCCCGCGGATGAAAAAACGCTGGTTGCCGAATGTTTGCTGAAATCGTTTGACGGTGATGAAAAGACCGTTGGTTTCAAAATCGTCGAAAGTCTGATGGTATATCGTTTGAAGGTACCAGCCGCTGAGCGGAAAAATCGGATTGTCGCGCCAGTCAAAAGCCGCGATGAGCTTGACGCCGACCTCGTCGCCCTCGGCAATAAAAGAATCCGTGCGTTTTGGATTTGCATCGAAATTTCCCCCAAAGACGCTCCAGTTGATATTACGCTTGAACGTGTCGAACGTGCGCCTGCCGATTTCGAAACGGAGGGTGTGAATTCCTTGGAATTGATGATCGACATAAAATTTAAAACCCTGCGAGCCGTAGTAATCTTTATAATCTTCCCGCAGGAAAAATGCAGATAGGGTGTTTTCGACATCTCCGACAATCCAGCCATCTTCAGATTCGTTTTTCTTAAAGATTTCCGCTCCATAACTGAGCCGGTTGATATCGAAGAAATCTTTGCGAATCCCAAAGGAATAGCGAAATTGTTTGTTGGATTGGTTCCAGAACCCTCCACCGATAGTTCCGTAAAGCTTGAGACCCGGGACCGCTGAAGGATAAAATTTGATACCCTGATTCAGAAACAACCCTTCGACGCGATTAAATCGGGGGGTCCAGAAAAGTTGTACGGGTTTTTCAAACTCGAGACCGCTGAGGTCTTCAAGTGCTTGAAATGAGAACTGACCCAGCACAATGGGTGCGTGCGATAAGAAAATAAAGACAAGAAAAATTTTAACCGGAAACGACAGTTTTTTCATTCTTTCTCCAAAATTTGCGATACGTAAATCGTTAAAATATAAAATATAAGTGAGAGACGCAAGCAGTATTTCCGGGATGTTAACGCACATGTCTCCTCAAAACTTCGAATCGTCGTTTCACCCCGTGAGACAAGAAGAGACAAACCATTTTGGAATGTATCGTACTCATACTCTAGAAGCGAGTAAGAGTAAAAGTAAGAGTCCGAGTAAGAGTGTGGAGGCCGTTGTTTGTTAATTGTGATTTGTCGTTTGAAATTTATTTGGGATTTGTTATTTGATGTTTAGGATTTCCAGCTTGTCTGGGTTAGGTTATTCCCAAGTGCCTTGAATGGAATGGCGCCACAGGCAAATAACATGACTCGATGGTTTGAGGAGAAGCTTCGCTAGAGAGTTACGAAAAAATCCGGGATCGCGACCGGGGCTTCACTCTATCCTGGGGTTAAAAAACTCGCAGCGAGAATGCCCAAAAAGCCGACTAAGAAACATAAAGGGACCTTATAATCTTGGTTATTCTCATGCGCCAACGGCAGGAGATCGCTCGTGGAGATATAAAGAAAGGTCCCGCCGGACAGTCCAACGGTCAAACTCAGAATAAATGTTTGATGGATGGGTGAGATGACCCCGATTAAGGCTCCGGCAAAAGCAAGTCCGGCGATTGCGCTTAAGCGCAGCCAGGCTTTTGTTTTTGTATAGTGGTTAGAGAGCATGATGCTGGCAATGGAGAGGCCTGTCGGGAGCCGGTGCAGAACGACCGCTAAAATAACCAGAATTCCCAATGCCTGCTCGTATTGGAAACTGACGGCAATTGCGAAGCCGTCCAATAGACTGTGAAAACCCATCCCAACCAACGCCGCCCCACCAAAACGGTGCACTTCGCAGTCTTGTTCACGGCAAGCGTGAATCATCGCAAGTTTTTCATAGCCATAGAGTCCGGCAAATCCCAAACTCACGGCAACCATAGCCCAACGACCCCCTTCTGCAAAGCTTTCTACGATCATATGATTAAGGCCGGTAGAAAGAAGAACCCCGCCGGAGAAAGCGACTAATAGGGATAAGTATTTGTCGCTCAATGGTTTGTGGAGCAGAGGAATCCCACCGCCGATTACGGTGGCCCCCGCGGCTAACAATGAAAAAAATAGAATTTGCACAGAATGATAAAGTGAATGAGTAAGAAGAGCAGCGAAGCCCTGACGATCCTTTGTATTTAACTATTGACGGTCGGGGCAAGCGTGAAACGTGCTTCTCAACATGGTGTGGGTCGTCTCACGTCTGCCGTCTCACGTCTCACAACAATAACTAACTAGTGTCTGAACGAAAACTCTTTAAAATGCTCAAGCACCCGTCCCCGGGTGCGT
>JBHHWX010000100.1:0-14465 GCA_046756745.1 bacterium
ATAGGCGCTTAGTTACTTAATAAAAAATGTTTAGAAAAAATGCAATATAATTTTCGATTTCATGACCTTTGCCTCAATTGATTATTGATTATTGTCTATTGATTAATTGTCTGCAAACGAGACGTTTGCAGTACGTATCTCCTGCTTACTGCTTACTGCTTACTGCTTACTGCCAACTGCTTACTGTCCGACAAACCGCTGGCCGATAAGGTCGAGTCCCCAGACGTTCCAGTAGAGGTGTTTGTCGGTCGCTTTATCGTAGACCGCGAGCACGCTGCCGTCGAGGCCGCGGACGTAGACCAGGTTGTTTTTCAATGTGCGCTGGCCGCTGCCGTCGTAATCGAAAGTAATGGTGTTGGCTTGGGCCGGCACCACGGTTGGCAGGTTGCGGTAGTCGTAGGTCATAGCGGTGGCGCCGAGTTTGGCGAGGTCCTTTTTTAAGTTGCCGTTAGGATCGTATTGGTAGTTACCGCTGGCCTGGCTGTTTAAGTTGAATACGTAATCCAGTTTGTTGGTATTAGCCAGGTAATTGTAAGCCATGGCTGGTCCACTGCCATTTTCATCCTTTCGGGTCATGGATGTAATATTACCGTTCTGGTCGTAGCTGATGCTGGCCAGGTCGTATTTAGCGGAAGTCTGCCAGTTCGTAGACTTATAACCCCAATTGGCTTTGGTAAGACGGTTGGCGTTGTCGTATTGGAAGATCCAGCCGGTGAGGCCGGCGGGCGCGGTGTTTCGGCGGGTATTGTGAGTCGTCCAGGCGATGTTGCCGTTGAATTGGCCGGCGAAATCGAGACTATCCAGACCTTTGGCGATGTGGTTTTTCACGTTGTAGCCGATGATCTGGCCAAATTGGTCTTCGCCGCTGGTGACTTTATCGTCGAGATAGCTCGTGGACGGGTGGCTGACGGCAGCGAGCAGCTCGAAGCCGCTGCCGCTACGGAAGCTGCGGTAGATGCGGTATTCCTGCATGTCCGTTTCCGTATTGGCGGTCCAGTTGAGCTGGATGCCGCCGGCGACTTCGGTTGCGGTCAAGCTTAGCGTTGCCGCGGGCGGCGGATCGCTGACGCCGCTGGTGGTGATGATCAGCTCCGGCGGGTTGAGGCCTTGCTTAGAGCTGTATTGCACTTTGTCCGTGGAGCTGTTCTGCAAAGCAAAACTGAGGGTGCCGTTGCCATTGACTGCGGCGGTGACGTCAAACTCGACCCAGGTGTCGAGCGCGACGGTTCCTAACGCGCTCAGGGGGGCGCCGCTGATAATGGGCGCGTTGGCCGAGGTCAGGCCGTTTTCGTCCCAGGGGTTGCTCGTCCCCTGGTAGTCGTTTGACACCGAATAGATGGAACCGCCGTCGTTACTCGCATTTGTGACGTACAGCCGCAGCAGCGCGCTCTGTATGGCGCCGCTCAGCCCGGAGATGATGAATTTCAAATAACTGTTTTCACTTTGTGTAGAAGTTTTTCGCACGGATAGAGAGGTTGAACTGCCATAGTTGGTATTTGGAAATTTTGTGTATACTCGAGCGTCCTGGCTTGGATTGAAAGTGAAGGTTCCCGGAGTACTGGTAACGGAATCGAAGGTTGCGGTTACAGTCTTGTTGGCGTTCATGGTGATGGTTTCCGGATTCGTATTACCGGTGAGCGCGCCGCTCCAACTGCTGAACTGCCAATTGGCAGCGGGTATGGCGTCCAACGTCACAACCGTCCCGTCGTCGTACACCCCGCCCGGCGGAGTGAGGTCTACCGTACCGGAACCGGCTGTATTCACGGTCAAGGTATACTGGTTTGGCGGTATCTGTGAAAAGTTGGCGGTGACGTTTTTGTCAGCGTCCATGAGGATGGAATTCGGATTGGTGGCGCCGGTCAGGGCGCCGCTCCAATTGTCGAACTGCCAGCCGGAGGCGGGATTGGCCGTCACGGTTACCGAGGTCCCTTCGGTGTAGGTGCCGCCTGGGGGATTCAAATCTACCGTACCTGATCCGGAGGTGTTGACCGTCAAAGTATATTGTTGAGGCGCGCCGCCGGTGGTCTGAATCACAAGCAGGGGGGCAACCGCGCCCTCCTTGCTGCTGTATTTTACCGCATCGTTGTCACTGCTTTTTATACCAAAGCTGTAAATGCCGTCGCCGGTGATGGCGGCGGTCACGTCGAACTCGACGGTCTGGTTGAGGCTCACGGCGCCCAGAGAGCTCAAGGCGGCGCCGCTGATTGTGGGCGCATTATCCCAGGTCAAGCCGCCTTCATCCCAGGGGGAGCTGATGCCGGCGTAATTGTTAGAAACGGCATAAATGCCGCCGCCGTCCACGCTGGCATCGACGACATTCAGGCGTATTTTTGCGTTCTGCAGCGTACCGGTGACGCCGGATACATTGAATTTCAAGAAGGCGTATTGCCAAACATTTGAGCCGGATTTACGCACGATGAGCTCTGTGCCGCCTCCATAGTTCGTCGTTGGAAAATTTTCCCGCACCCGGGCGTCGTCGGTAGGGTTGAAGCTAAAGGTGCTGGTGTCGCCGCCGGTTGCGGTGAACGTCGCGGTGACGTTCTTGTTGGCGTTCATGGTGAGCAGCTCCGGATTTACAGAACCGGTCAAGTCGCCGCTCCAACTTGTGAAATCCCAGCCGGCAAAAGGATTCGCCGTCAGGGTGACCACGGTGCCTTCGTCATAGGTGCCGCCTGTGGGATTTAAATCCACCGTGCCGGAACCGCTGGTGGTGACCGACAGAGTAAATTGATTTGGCGGGGCTTGGGTAAAAGTGGCGGTGACGGTTTTGTCGGCGTTCATGGTCAGGGTCTCCGGATTGGTCGAGCCGGCTAAAGCGCCGCTCCAACTGCTGAAAATCCAGCCGGCAGCCGGATTGGCGGTCAGGGTCACCACTGTGCCTTCGTCATAGACGCCGCCGGCTGGATTCAAAACCACGCTGCCGGAACCGCCGGTGTTTACGGTTAAGGTATATTGTGTGGGCCCGCCGGCGCCGGTGTCGATCACGAGCTCTGGCGCCGGATCGATGCCATTTTTTCTCAAAATTTTATGTTCGTGATGAAAATTCTGTATGTAGATGCGCTATTAAAATATCGGAGCCAAAGACAACCCCTGGGGAAATATTAGCTTAGCCCAGATGGCAACTTTTTAAGAGGTCGTTAGCAGGTTTGGAAATGAAATTCGAGAGAGAATTGAAATGAGTCGGCAGACCTTCTTAACGGAAGTTAAGCTGGCATGCCTGTGTACCACAAAACACACGTAACTATTCAGCCTTTGGGGTTGGAGAGCAACGCTTTAGCGTTGCGGCTTCATTGAAACAGTGCAAAACTAAAGTTTTGCACTCCGAAGCCTCTCAAGCCTGAATAGATACAAACACACAGGCATGGCAGCTTATTGAAGAACAAAGAATAGGAATAGATTTCAGTTTCTTATACGCACTATTACTTCGTCAAGCCCAATTTTGGGGTTGCGTGGAAGTTCTTCGCTTTCAACCGGTGCACATACACCCCGATCGCCACTTTCTCGCCACGGAAATCCATGCCGTTCCAGACGATGCTGTGCTGGCCACGAATTGAGAAGGCGACCTTTTATGAAAAGGTCGCCTTCTGCTGCTTTTGTCAACCCCAACTTGCACGCCCCCCACAGAAGATAATCTCATCCGTACATTCCGATTATCCGCGTTCTTTTCGGGACGCTCTATCTTCTCCGCAGACTCTTGCAAACGCGACGTTTGCCCTACTATTTCAAAAGAAGCATCTTTTTCGTCTGTCTAAACTCACCGGCGAGAATCTGGTAGTAATAGATTCCTGAGCTAACCTTTGCGCCGCGATCATCCTTTGCGTCCCAGGTCAGCTCATGAAACCCGGGATTTTTCCGTTCGTCAAGTAATGTTCTTACTTCCCGGCCCAAGACGTCGATCACTCGAACGACGACCCGTTCTGCTTTCGGCAATTGGAATCGAATTTTCGTTTCCGGGTTGAACGGATTTGGATAATTTTGGCTCAGCTCAAACGTTTCCGGCGCTGAGATATCGATGGTAATCGGCCCATGCTGGGTTTTACGACCGTTGATATCGACGTCCTCTAACATATAGAAGTAGCTGATGCTGGTTTCCACATTTTCATCGAGATATTCGTATTCACCGCCGGAATCACTTGCAATTAATTTCTTGTTTATGAGAACAAATATGCCGTTTCTGGACTGACTGCGCAGGATGTTGAAACCAAGGTTGTTGATCTCCTGGCCGGTCACCCAACTGATTTTTACACCATCAAATCCGGAAAATTGCGCTTGAAAGCTAACAAGTTCAACCGAAGTGATAATGAGATTGACTTGCCAAGACATCACGGTCGAATCTCGACCGTCAGAAACATCAACTTTGATAACATACGTCCCGCTTTCGAAATTATCCGTGATGAATTGGTAGATTGAATTTGTCGAAACCAATGTTCCCTGACTATTCGGATCCGTCGCGATATACCAGGAGAAAGTGAGCTGATCGTTTTCCGCATCAGAGGCTGTGACGGAAAAATTAATGGTTGAGCCTTGTATCGTATCGAAATCCAAATTCGGCGGTGAAAACGCATTGATGGTCGGCGCCGTGTTGGTACTGCTCACCGAGATAGTCACTTTTTCAGCATCCAGACCACCCTTGTTATCGCGTGCGATGAAGGTCACTTCATGCTCTCCGACATGACTGCTGCTTGGCGCCCAGCTAAATGTGTCGTCGTTAAACGACGCTCCGGGCGGCAGATTTTGCGCTTCGTAAGTGATGGGATCGCTGTCGTCATCCGTGGCTAAAACCTGGAATGACAGGCTCTGACCCTCGGAGACCGATTTATTCTCCAGGTTTTGGAACAAGGGAAACTTGTTGGTCACTCCGTTGGCATTAAAATTAATGGGCGAGCCACTGAGACCGAACGAGATGGCCGCCGCCTGATTGGCGCCCTGATTCACAATGGTCAAAACAGTGGCGGCGACTCCGTTTTCATCGGACTGCGATTCCAGCGGATTGACGCTGTTACCGCTTTGTGTGACCCAAGTGACCTGCTGACCGGATACCGGATTTCCGAACGCATCGGTGATCCGGATCTGCAGCGGATAAACCAGTTGACGGCCTATGGTGCCGTCTTGATTATCCCCATCGTAAACAGAGATGATGCTTGCATTGGCCGATTGCACTTCAATACTGAACAACTCAAAAAATCCCGGGAGGTCATTCGACGTCGCTTTGACCACGACTTGACCAATCGAGGTAGGCAGCAACAACTGCGCGTTCGCAATGCCGAATCCATCTGTGGAGTTGTCCTGGCTCTGAATGGTAGCGGCTCCTTCGATGATTTGAAAAGCCGCATGCGCGCCTTCAAAGACATTGCCGTGGGCGTCGGTTATCTTGATCGAAACCGTAAACGCGGTGTTGACGCCGCCCACGCCTTCATTTGGAGAATTTGCTAATAAATTGGCAGGCGCCCCGGTGAGGCCTTCGGACACAAAAGTAACCTGGCCTTTCGAGTGGCTGGCGATTACCCGGTTCTCACCGACAACCGTACCCAAGGTCAGCCGGGACTGGGCCACACCCTTATAATCAGAGACCGGATTCAGATTCGACAACGTTCCACCCCCGACCGGAGCGCTGAAATTCACCGTTTCACCGGCAACCGGTTTGCCGTTAGAATCGGTGACCAAAACCTCGAATGGCTGCGGCAAAGGCATGCCGGCCGGCCCGCTTTGATTGTTCCCTGAATATTCTGAGATGTTTTCGGCGGTCGCCACCTGGCCTGTCGCTGTAAACGTGACCGGCGATCCGGAAAGGGAGCTGCCGCCAAACGATGCTGTTGCCAGCGCCGTGTTCGAACCAGGGGTTGTACTTAAAACCCAAGTTGCGCGAGCTTTGCCTTCGGCATCCGTTATGCTTGCTACGCTGGACTTGCTCATACTCGATTGGCTATTCGCACTGCCGTTAACAATAAAACCGCTGTTTCCGCTCACATCAAAATTGACCGACACTCCGGAAACCGGGTTGTTGTTGATATCCGTGACTAAAACTTCGATGGGATTTTCAAGAGCGGTACCGACGTTTGCGCTTTGACTGTTGCCGCTGCTCAATTGTATCTTGTTCGCATCAAGCGCTGTAAAGGCCACGTTCACCGACGTGTTGAGATTAAAGCCGTCAGAGAGGTTGCGGGCGCTAATGGTTTTACTTTCCGCCTTTGTTGAAGCAATCGTGCCGGTCGCCCGGCCGTTTGCATCCGTGGTATTCTGAGGTTGGACAATAAAATTATTGCTGCCGCTTGCGTTCAAGGTAACCGCTTTCCCTTGAACAGGATTCTCGAATTTATCAGTCAGGGTGACGGTTATCGTAGCTACAGACTGTCCGTCAGCCGGTACCTGGCCTAAATCGACGCTTAAAAATGACACATCTCGATCCACCGGTCCGGTAGATGCGTTGGCGGAGATCGTCAAGGGCGAACCGCTTAAATCTTTAACGCCGTCTGTAGAAGAGACCTCGATACTCTGCGCATTATTACCGAGACTTCCGCCTAAATACCAGGTCACCGCTGAAATTCCACTCTCGTTAGTCGGGACGGTAATTTCGCTGTCCGTAGTGCCGTTAAAGCTGCCGCCGCCGGTTTTTACTTTAAAAATCACCGGATGACTCACGATCGAATTATTCTGGTCATCGGTGACTTTCACCTGAATCTGCTGCGGCAAAGCCTCACCAGCCTGACCGCTTTGGCCGGAACCGGCGATCAATTCCAGGATGCTGGCGCCGGTTGTAATCGCAGAGGCTTCAAAGGTAACCGGGGAGCCATTTAGATTCGCTGAAACCGCTTCAACTTTGTTGTTAAAGGGATTGGAGGGCGTGCCGGCCGTACTGCCTAAAGTCAAAAATACCGAAGCGACGCCATTGGCGTCTGTCGGAACTTGTTTGGATTGTCCTCCTTCGATATTGCCGCCGCCGTCCGTGACATTAAAAGTGACAATCCAGCCTGGGACGGCATTACCTACCACGTCTGTGACTTTGACAACGAACGGTTGCGGCAAAGTGGTATTGATGAGACTCGACTGCTGATCGCCCGATACTTTACTGATACTGTCTGCCGGGCCTTCTTCAGCCGAAGCGGTAAACACGATGGGGGAGCCGTTTAAAGACTGCCCGTTGAACTGCGCTGTCACGTCAACGGTGTTATTATTCGTTCCTGGGGTCGAGCCTAATGTTAAAATAGCTTGAGCAACTCCACTGCCGTCCGTGGGAACGGTTCGGGTTGTGAATGAACCGTCCAATTTCCCGTTGCCGGAAGTCACGGTAAACGTCACATCAAAATTGCTGATCGGGCTGCCGGTATTGTCTTGCACTTTGACCTTAAAGGGCTGGGACAGCGGCTGGCTGACGATGCCAGTCTGATTGTTGCCGGAAACCGAAACCAAACTGGGTAAAACGGCAGACGCGGTAAACGAGATGGGCGAACCCGATAACGCTTGCCCATTGAACGAAGCGCTCGCTTGAATCTGGTTATTCGACTGCCCGACCGTGGCGCCCAAAGTCCACTCGACTTCTGCCACTCCCGATGCATTTGTCTTCACGGTTACCGGGTTGGAGCTGCCGTTGACTTTGCCGCCGCCTTGAGTCACACTAAAGGTCACGTCAAAATTTCCGACAACTTGTCCCTGTGCATCCTTGACGCGTACCTGAATCGGGTTTGCCAGAGGTTGTTCAACGGTGCCGCTTTGTGTAAGCGAGGACACGTTCTGTAAAGTTTGCGGCGCAGCCGAGGTTGCGGAGAAAGTTAAAGGCGAGCCGTTCAGGTGGACAGCCGTTCCGCTAAAAAACGAAGAAGCTCGAGCCGTATTAACATCACCCGGTGTCCCTCCTAACGTGAGTGTTGCCGAGGCAAAACCTTGAGCATCGGTCGAAACCGTGGTTTGCGAATTGCCGCTAAAGTTACCGCCGCCGGCCGTGACGCTAAAAGTGACCTGATGGTTGGCAACCGGTACGCCGACTTGATCAAGAACCTTTACTTTGAACGGTTTAGCCAAAACCGTACCGGCCGAGCCGCTTTGGTTATTGCCGCTGTCCTGGGCAAATCTCAGCTCTTCGGCCGGTCCGGCAGTCGCCGTAGCTTTGAAAACCGCCGGCGCGCCGCTGAGTCCGGGCGCGGTGACCTGCACCTCGGTGAGCGACGTGTCCGTCGATGTTGTGAGACTGTTCGACGCCTGGCCATTGACGTCCGTCAGGACAGGCGAAGGCGTTGCCAGGGTACCGTTGCCGGTAATCACACTCCAGGTTGTCTGAAAATTGGAAATGAGATTGCCGAATTGATCTTTGAGTTGCACCAGCAAGTCAAAAGGTAACTGGGTACCCGGCTGGGCTTGTTGATTATCTCCGGCCAATTTTGAGATGGTCGCCGGGACATCTGCGATAGATGAGGCGACAAAATCTACGCTATTTGCGCCTAAAACAGTCGCCGTCGCCGTATTATTATTCACTCCTGCAGTCGTTCCTAAAATCCAGTTTGCTGCCGCTTCACCGTTGGCGTCTGTCTGCACGGTTAACTGGCTGCCAAAAGAGACGATACCTGAAGGCACAAAATCGGGATTCGTAGTGAATAGAATTTGATCCAGCTTCGCACCGTCTTTCCCTTCCAGAACCTCCAGTGTATGCGAGCCGGCGGCAAACGTAAAAATGACCGGGTCAATTTCCGGATTTGTCGGAGACCCATTGCCGCGGTGCGCAACAGCGTCCCATTCCCAAGCTGATTGGTGATTGCGTTGGCCGATATCCCAGACATATTCCATACCTCCGTCGATCTTGATTTTGAACGCATCGCTCTGGGCGTTTGGATAAATAGCGCGACCCCACATATAATACGTGCCGGTGACAGAGATCTCAAATGGGATGATTCCCAGCCCGGCGCCATTTCCCTGTCCATCGGGCACATGGATAAATTTCCCTTGCGATGCGTTCCCGTCACTCGCGGCGACCATGCCTCCGGACACGTTGGCGACTTCAGCCTCAACAACCACTAAACCGCCGGGATCGCTCAGTGAACCGCTGCCGCCAGTGACGCTAAAAAGGACATTTGCGTTTGCAATGGGAGAGTTGCTGCCGTCGGTCAATTTGACCTTCAAAGGCAACGGTAAAGCTTTTCCAACTGTGCCGGTTTGATTGTTGCCATCTACCAAGGACAGCGAAACCGGCGACAACAACAGCTTGAAATCGTCGATATTGTTGTTGTGGTTACCGGCTAACATGACGCCGGAATACAGGGCGCCAATTGTGTTCGGATCGATGAAAGCAGGCGCTGGATCGGTAATTGTGATATCCTCAACACCGTTGACAAACAGAGTGAAGTGATTGCCGGTTTCATCCGATGAGATGGCAATTCGAAACTCATCCCCAGCTTGAAGCTGTCCTTGTGTCGGAGTAAATATCTTGGGATTCGCTGGGTTCCCGCCTCCGATAATTTCCCACAAACGCAACTCGTTTTTGGCTGTACGCCGGGTAATCAAATATCCGTTTGCGGAGGTATTCGGCGCATCGAGCATAAGAGCGATTCCCCCCTGATCAATACCGCTGGCATCGGCATTTGCCCCCCACATGAAAGAGACCTCTATAGGATTAAACTTCGATTTAAACACCGCTAAATCCCAATTTCCTGGATCGGTCGAGGTATTGGTGAGCTCGTTGTTTTCCAGTCCGATCGAAGCCGCTGCACTCCAGTCCGCGCCTAAATTGACGCGATCAAAATTATCATGAGTGAGCTCGCCACTTAAAGTCGATGCAAAAGGAACGTTTGATATCAACGACTTATTTCCCGATGCGTCTTCGGCGCGCAGAGCAAAGTAGTACGTAGTGCTGGGCTGCAAGCACAAGACGATAATGGATTCCCCAATCCCGACAGGAGCGGGCGCTGGCATGTTGGGCACAGGAGTCGCTGCCAGAAAATCGCTTTCGCTTTGAATATCCGTTGTGGCATATCTCAGATCGTAACTGGAAGCTTGTCCCGAGGCGCCGTCGCCGCCGGGGGCGGTCCAGCTTACGGTCATAAAGGTTCCAGTGATATTTGAAAGCGCCAAATCAGTAACCTGGGACGGAGCTACAAAATCGCCGCCGCCTTCTGCAGTAAAATCCTCAATATTGTTGTTTTGATTGCCAAAGAAAATGATTCCGGCATGCAGAGTGCTGGCATTCCCTTGCAGAAATGCCGGATCGACTAACGTGCCATAAGACTGACCGTTTATAAAAACCTCAAAGCGATGCCCGCCGCCATCTGTGGACATTTCAACACGTAACAAATCACCGGGAACAGGATCTGATAACGGGGAGTAACTCGGCTTATCCACGACCGCACTCAAGACTCCCGATACAATTGTCCATAATCGAATTTCTCTTTGAGAGCGGCGAACGGTCACAGCGTAGCCATTTGCGGTCGCCGGGTCGCATCCGTCTAATTTCAGCGCCAGACCGCTTAACTCTACGCCGTTGTTATCCGAGGTTGTGCTCCATCTCATCGAGACTTTGTTCGGATTCACAAGCCCTTGAAAAACAGACAAAAAGTTCCACTCTGCCACGGCTGAAGTGTTAATCAAAGCCCCGCTGCTTATCACATTCTCCGGATCCGAGTTCCACAAGTCGGTCAAATTGCTTCGTTCAAAATTATCGGTAACAGTGATATCCGTATTATTGATGGCGTTCATGATAAAAGCAAGCCAGACTTCCGCCATCAAAGCATAACCGGCATCGTTTGGATGGACCGGGTCGGCCATATAAGCGGTGGACCAATTCGGATTGCATTTAAAAACTTCGTTCATGCCGGCATAATAGATTCGATAACCGAGATCGCGTTTTTCATTATACAAACCGAGTAATTTCGTGTTTAACGTCGTCGTGTTATCGTCTTTCGCATCTGTGCGCGGCACTAAGCTTGCTAAAACAATTTCAATGTTGGAGTTGAATGAATTGATGGCGTCGAGAATCGCGCTAATTTCGGACCGGATATTATCCGGAGTATCGCCACCTGAAATATCATTTGTCCCGATATGCAGGAGCACGATGTCGGGATTCTGCGCCGCCAGGTATGAATTGATATTATCGCGGATGAAATTTGCGGTCTGGCCGTCGTGACCTTCGTGGTCGGCGTCAAAACCACTACCGTCATTGAGCGACCCGACAAAATCAAAGGTCACGCTCTCGGCGTTTAACAAGCCATCTAAATTATTTCGATATCCGGCATTATCCGTGGAGCCGGTCACCCCCCGTGTTATCGAATTACCAACAGGCATAATCTTCTTTGTCTGGGCAAAAACGGTACCGGCAAACAGAACCATCACGAAAATAGGCACCCAAACGGCTGCGCAGCGAATGCTGTTAAATCTTTTCATGGTTCCTCTCTCTGAAATTTTATTTATCACAAGTAAATCCCTTTACTTTAATTAAATTCGAAGCTTATAGACGATCGTCCGCGGCTGTTTCCAAACCAGAATCGGTTCAAATTCACCGGGGAGTTTTTCCGGATATAACAAAATGCTCAGCTCCGGTCTTCGTTGAAGTTCCACTTCACCGTAAAGCAAATAATCCGCCCTTTCTTTTTTTGCATATTTCAGCAGCTCGGCAACGGTTTTCGCTTCCGGAAAGTATGTCGTCTTCAAATTCGACAAAAACCCCAAATGTGGTTTACGTGCAATAATCAACTCATTCTCAATAACATGAACATTCTCTCTAAGCTGGCGGGAAATCTGTAACAGCTCGCGCGGCTCACCGCTGATATGTTTCGTAATCTCCTTCAGTGAAAAAATGAGCATGAAAAGCACGGTGACGCCGTAAGCAAAGGGTCTGCCGTATTTGAGCACAAGTCCTGCGTTTTTGTCATGCCCGGAGTCTTTAGGAAAAAGAAAAAAAGCAATCAAAAGAATCAAAAAACTCAAAATATATAAATAGTAACGAGGCTCATAGTGTACTAAACAGAGCAATAAAAAAGCGAACACCGGGAAAACGAAAAAAGAGAGCTGGCGTTTGGTCAGACTGGGAAGCATCGTGAACGCTCCGGCCCCGACAAACAAAAATGCAGGAAATTTCAACGAGTGGATCAGAATATCATAAAAATGACGGTAAAGGTTTTTCAAATAATGTTTGACAAAATACGTAAAATCATAAAAGACCACCGAGAACAGCGAATTGAATTGATGCGCCGCCAAACGCATATCTTCAGAGCTGACTACGCCGGGCCGTCCATAAAAATGACTCGCAATGATCAAATAACTGTCACTGCGGGCCGCGCTCCCGCTGGTGAATTGCAGCACCAGCGTCCAGGGTAAAAGCACGGTCACAAAAACAGCAGCGAAGATTCCGGCTTTGACAAACCTCTGCGTCCAGTTTAAGGAATCCGGATTCAAAAACAGCAAGATGAGCGCCACACAAATCGGGAAAGTGATCGCATTGTGTCGTGTCAGGTAGGCGTAGCCCATCAAGGCAGCGCTGACTATGAGGTTTCTGTTCGTGATATTCGGTTCACGGAACAAAGAATAGAGTGCGCTCGTTAACAGACAAGCAAAGAACATATCCGTTCCAGCCAGGATCGCAAACGGCAGAACGGTAACGTGCCATAAAACCATGGTAAAGAACGCGACCTTGACATCGAACAGATGTTGTACCAGTTTAAAAGTGAAAAACCCACAGAGAACCGCAGATAAGATGGAAATCACTTTTCCGGTCAGAAACCAATCACGTATGATGAGATTGAGACCAGCCAAAACCAGAGCATAACCCGGACCCACACCAGGCTCTTCGGGAGCTTTGCCAGCCAAGATATTCTGTGCATCCGGGGCATAGGCCCAATAAAAATCCGTTTCCGTTCCATAAGTCCCCATCTTATGAAAATGGCCTAGAAACAGCAAACCGAACAGCATCAGACCGCTAAAAAGCAGGGCCAGCTTTTCGTATTGATTGAGATTGTTGAAATATGAGTTTCTATCCATGAATTATTTTTAACTCATTTCCTGATTGGCGACTTCTTCGGACCGGCGGGTTCGCGACCCGTTTCCGAGGGAAAAATAGTCGCGTATCGAAGTAAAGGTATATTTCTCCAAAAGAGTCGCCAACTTCTTCTCGGTTTTGCGGATATTGGCGTACATGATAAATCGGTCTTTTAAACGTAACGGAAGCCTGGGCTGCTCAACATCGATCTCCCAGGGATGCAAATAGATCACCGCCGGCTTTCCAAAGCGGTTGTAATCTTTGATGCACATTTCAACATACCAGAGAGGAGCGACGCGAAGGAAAAATCCACCTGCAAAAGGCCAGCGTTTTCCAAACTTCTCTAAAGCCGAAGGAGGAATCTCCTTCATCCCCTCTCCACTCGCTATTTCGATTTCGTAATCAAATCTCGGAGACGTATTATCGCCGTACAGAAACGTCCGGTATGGATACAAGCTGGAGTCGTATTGGAAGCCTTGAGCATGCAAGACCTCCCATGCCCAGGGAGTGTCTTTCCCTAACGACCAAGAGGGTGCACGGTAACCCATCACAGGCTCCTGGGTTACGCCTTCTAATAATTCCACAGATCTCCTTAAATCTGTTTCAAATTGGAATTTTGTATAACTATAAACCAAATTGTGCCGGTATCCATGAGAAGCGACCTCATGACCGTGATGAGTTATTTCATGAAGCAGCTCAGGAAATTTTTCAGCGACTTGACCTAAAACAAAAAACGTCGCTTTATTTTTCGTTTGGTCTAACATATTGATAATTCGTAAGGTAGGTTCAACGACCCGGCTTTCGAGCTCCGCCGTTTCCGAATCGTCAAGTACGGCGAGGTTGGGATGATACCAGTCTTCTATGTCAAACGTCAGCAAGTTAATCATGATGTCAAAATGTTTTTACCTATAGTTCCGGCAAAAACTGTACCACTTTGGGGCCGATAAAGTTTGTGAGCTTCAACGGCATTTTTTTCCATATATCGATGATCTTTTGATAACGATTGTCATGAGCGTCGACGACCGGGATTTGCCGGGATTTGTTTAAATAATATTGATAATACAACGGCACGGGCTGGGCGCCCCATTGTAATTTATATCGATAAGTGCCTGCATCCACAGTCGAGCGCCCGAAGTCAAATTTCTTGAAGCCATTCTCGCAGGCATACTTAAGGGCTTGCCAGTAGAGATAGTTGTTGATATAAATTTTGTTATACTGTCGTAACGAAGCCACCCAGGGTTCGGAAATAACGTCTTTGAACTTGAATAAGAACATCCCGGAAACCGGTCGATTTTTCAGCTTCAGTATCAGCAGCTCGCACCGCTCCCGGAAAACATCGGCAACGGCTTCAAACATGGATAACGGGAAAACAGGCGTGCCCAAATGACGCAAGTTTTGTGCATATATCGAATAAAAGTCCTCGAGATAGTGGAACCCAAAATCGACCTGCAGCCCGCTCTTCTCTGCTTTGCGAATTTTATTCCGAGAACTACTAGAAAGCCTCGACCAAACC
>JBHHWX010000101.1:0-14420 GCA_046756745.1 bacterium
TGGCGCTTTTTGCATGAAGTCGGAGTGCAAAGCTTTAGCTTTGCAATGATAAATCATTGCACTCCGCTTCAGACGTCTAAGCTCTTAAAAATAAACTCAGGAATTAAAGGCATTGCTTGAAACAACTCTTAAAACCAACTTTATACCGGGAACCAATCTCAGCGGCGGTTTAGCCAGCGGAGATTGGCGCTTTTTGCTGCCAAGTCTGAAGTTTGAACGCCTGCTGTGTCTTGGCGCTCCGGACGCGGCGAGCGTGCCGGTGCTGGTGACGTTGGGGCAATCCGTTCTCGTTCTTTCCGACAACCAAGCGAGTTTACAGCAGCTTTTGCAGCAAAGCCGGGATCTCAAGGCTGCGAATTTCCAGGTGTTGTTAGTGGATAGTTTGAAAAGACCGCCGTTGTCAAACGGACATTTCGATCTCATTTATCTGTCCGCACAAGACCCGAATTCGATTTTTCAAGAGGGCAGCGTTTTGCCCGATTTGTTGCGGTTGCTGCGGTCAGATGGCGTCTTTTACTGCGAAACAAATGGCTTTGCGGATTTCCGTTCAGTGAACAAAAAAATGGAAAACGGTTTCAAAGCCACGCACACGTTTTGGTTAACTCCCTTTTCCGGCAAAATGCGCACTGCGCTTCCGACACGGGATCGAAAAATTGCTCATTACTTTTTTTCCAATGTTCTCTTTGGCCAGTCTTTTAAAAAACGCGCTCTGAGTCAGACCGGAAAAATATTGAGCCGTTCCGGGCTGCTGTCGAGTGTGACGCCGCGGCGCGCCCTGGTTATTCGCAATGGCGAGCAGAACGGCGCAGCGTCTGAGCCGCCGAAGTATGTGCAGGACTTGGCAGACAAAGCCGGATTCGATTTCAGCGATTATCGTTTTGGACTTTCAACCCGCGGTTTGGGGAATTCCAACAAAGCGATTTTCTATTTGTTCGGAAAGTCGGAAAAAAAGCCCAGCGCCGTGATAAAAATGACCCGGGCCCCGGAATTCAACTATCGTTTAGAAAATGAATATCACATGCTTTCCTTGGTGGATGAAAATGCCTTTGTCGAAGCCGGGACTTTCCCTGAGCCGTTATTTCTGAGCTATCACAACGATCTGGCTGTGCTCTGTATGCGTGCCGTTGAAGGCGATCCGTTTCGAAAACGCACGCAGGCAGACGAAAACTGTCCTTTAGCCCAGGATGCCCTAAAGTGGATCGTCGCACTTGGAGAGAGCTCTGCGTCACCGAATGAAGCGTCTCCGAAAGAAGTTTCCGCTGCTCTTTTGACCTTGTTCGATCGATTTAATGACATTTACAGATTGACTGAAAACCAAAGGACTTTTTTGGAAAATAAAATTGCCGGTATCGCTGCAAGCGCAGCTTTTCCGTTAGTGCTGCAGCACGGCGATCCCGGCACCTGGAATATTTTAGTTTCAAAGGAGAACAAAGTCATCATTATCGACTGGGAGGCGGGAGAGCCTAAAGGGATGCCTTTGTGGGATCTCTTCTACTTTTTCCGCACCTATGCTTCCTGGGCATCCCGCATGCGGGGCAGCCGCGATTCCCTGAAAAATTTTACCGAGCATTTTTTAAAACCGTCGCCGCTCAGTTTCCTGCTGCTCGAGGTTTTGGAAAGATACTGCGAGAAAGTCGCCTTGGAAAAAGAAATGATCGAGCCGCTCTTTTACACCTGCTGGATGCACCGCGCTTTAAAAGAAGCGACACGCTTAACACCGGAGTCTCTGGACGCCGGGCACTATGTGAATCTGCTCAAATGCGCCATCGATCAGAGAGATTCATCAAACACGCTGCAAAAGCTTTTTTTGTTGAAATAGTCTCGATGGGGATAAATATCCCGAATGAATGTGCGTTCAGCATAGACATCCTGAACGATCCATGAGCAAGATCGTAAATCGAAGATCGTAAATCATATATCGTATATCAGATTCCGGAGCTGGACTCGAACATATACGATTTACGATATGCGATCTACGATATTCGATTTTCAAAAGAAGCTCGACTTCTCCACTCGGAGATTGTCAATCAAAATTATCGACAAAGTATTGTCGATGTACGGCGCTCAGCGCCTACCGGAGTACCGGGTCGTTGGATTAATAGAGTGATGGAAAACAAAATAAGTTCAAAGTTTCTGAGATGACTACACAATCAACAATCCATTAATCCAAGAATCCATAACTCCGCATTTATTGATTTCATACCATAAAGGTAACCACGGATGAACATTAAGGACTCTCATGTTCCATCGGCCTGGCGCCGGAATCCAATTGTCGAATTTTTACGCAGGTTACGTAAAAAAGCGATTCTTGTCACTTTTTTAGTGATTGTGGCTTTTGCCTTCACCAGTCTTGCCAGTATCTACTATGGAATGCATTTGTATAAAGTTAAAAAAGCCAATACGTACCAGGAATTTCTGGAAAATGCCATTCAAACAAAATTGAATGTGATCCCGAACTACTTTAAAGGCTATTTTTCGTCGAATCCCGAACGCATTACCATCGATATCAAGCACAAGCATTTTCAAAGAATCGCTTATAAAAGGGAGATGGCTTTAGCCAACGGCGTTCTGCTCACAAGCTCTGAAGATTTTGTGCCGGCGCAAATTCGCTACAAAGATAAAGCTCTCAAGGTCAAGCTGAGATTAAAAGGCGATTGGACGGATCATTTACTCGGAGAAAAATGGTCGTTCCGGATAAAAGTGAAAGGCGACCATACTTTGTTTGGCATGAAACAATTTTCCATTCATCATCCCAGAACGCGCAACTTTATTTATGAATGGATATTTTTGCGCGCCCTCAAGAGAGAAGGTTTGGTTGCCCTGCGGTATAAATTTGTTGAAGTGACTCTGAATGGCAAAGATTTAGGGATTTATGCTCTGGAAGAACATTTTGAAAAACGACTGATCGAAAATAATCAATACCGCGAAGGGCCGATTCTCAAATACAATGAAAACAATTTGTGGACGGATCGGGCAGCGCATCATCGTTTCGGAAACTCCAGTCCGACCGGGTTGCAGCAGGAGGGCGCCAGCAGTCTCGATGTTTTTAAAACCGGCACCATACTTAACGACCCTACGCTTTTCGAGCAGTTTCGCGTCGCGCATCATTTGCTCGAGAACTTTCGAAATAAAAAGCTGCCGACACATCAAGCTTTTGACATCACCAAGCTGGCGATATTTTTTGCTTTGTCTGACGTCCTCGGGGCCGAGCACAGCGTCATGTGGCAAAATCTACGCTTTTATTACAACCCGGTGACGTCACTCTTAGAGCCGGTTGGATTTGACGCCAATGCCGGCAGAAGTATCCTTCACGTGGTCGGCTCGAATCGTGCTCTGTATAAACCGGTCGCCAATAAATTTAAAGATGTCGCGTTTACCGATCCGGTGTTCTTCGAGGAATATCTTCGACACCTCGAGCGTATCTCGACCGGCACTTACCTGGATGAGCTTTTGCAGGAATTGGACGGAGAGTTAAAAGAGAATCTGAATATTCTCTACCGTGAATTTCCTTATTTTCATTACTCAGAAAAAATATTTTACAAAAATCTTGAATCCATCCGCACGACGTTGCGGCCGGCCAAGGGCCTGCATGCTTATTTCTACGAAAAGGATGGCCACTGGTTCGAGCTGGAATTGGGCAACATCCAAGCGATGCCCATTGAAGTGTTGGGCGTCTCCTATCAAGATATGAATCTTTTTAAACCCGTGGAAAGAGTCATTTTGCAGCCAAAAATTTCGTACGGGTGGATCGACTATCACAAAGCCGCGTTTACGATTCCCAACAATGTTGCGTGGGACGATTCCATGCGCCAGGCTCTGAAACTGAATTATAAAGTATTAGGGACAGGCCAGTTGATGCAGGAGCCGATTCATCTTTGGCCTCGCCAATTGAAAAATTTTTCCGCAAACAACTTTATGCGGCAGCCGGCAAATGCCGAAAAGTTTGATTTCCTGAAGTCCGACCCCGCCGCTAAAACCATTTTCATTCAATCCGGAAAATGGACGGTGGCACAGGATATGATTCTACCCGCAGGTTATCGAGTCGTTTGCCGGGAAGGGACAGAGCTCGATCTGGTTAATTCAGCGACAATTCTCACTCGCTCGCCGGTCGATTTTCAAGGCAGTGAGGAACATCCGATTGTTGTACATTCAACAGACTCAACCGGCCAGGGATTTGTGGTTTTACGGGCGCAGGAAGAATCCATTTTAGATTATGTGACTTTTCATAATTTGACGAATCCGGTAAAAAGTGGCTGGAAATTAACCGGAGCCGTGACTTTTTACGAGTCACCTGTGTTTATCTCGCACTGCCGGTTCTCACGTAATCAATGTGAGGATGGTTTAAATATCGTTCGTTCGAATTTTACGATTGATAAAACGTTATTTAAAGATATTTTTGCAGACGCTTTCGATGGCGACTTTACGAAAGGAACCATAACGAAGACTTCTTTTATCGCCTGTGGCAACGACGCAATAGACGTTTCCGGCAGCACCGTCGAAGTTCGCGATGTGTTTATTGATGGCGCCGGGGATAAAGGCCTGAGTGCGGGGGAAAACAGTGATTTCGCTGCTGACAACGTTGAAATTATCAATTCCGAAATTGCCGTAGCGAGCAAAGACATGTCTACCATGAAGATCAACAAGCTCAAGGTTTCGGATTGTCAAGTCGGGTTCACGATCTATCAAAAAAAGCCGGAGTTTGATTTTGCATCGGTCAAAGTCGAGGGGTATGAGAAACGTAATCTGAAGATTCCTTACCTGGTGGAGGAGCGGTCTAAACTGGCTATCGATGGTGCGGTAATTGCAGCAAACCGCCAGAATGTCAAAGAGATCCTCTACGGGGTTGAATTCGGAAAGAGCAGCAAATAAAAAGTGTACCGGAATAATACACTTTCGCTAACACACAACAAAGTTGAGGTAATATAGATGGGAAAGAGTCAAACTTTTCAAGAATTCTTAACCACACAAAGCGTTCAAGTTCCTGTACTGGGTTTTGTCTTTAATTTGGTTTTAGCGGCGATATTAGCTTATCTCTTAAGTCTGGCTTATGATCGATTTGGAAGTTCTCTTTCGAATCGCAAAATGTTTGGGCGCAATTTTGTGCTGATCACGATGACCACGATGCTGATTATCAGCATCGTGAAGTCGTCGTTAGCGTTATCGCTTGGTCTGGTGGGCGCTCTTTCCATCGTGAGGTTTCGGGCGGCGATCAAAGAGCCGGAAGAGTTGGCTTACCTGTTTTTAGCGATAGCTTTGGGGCTGGGTTTTGGAGCGGATCAGAGAATGATTACTGTGGTTGCGTTTTTTATCATTATCGGTTTGATTTGGATGAAACATTCTTATCAAAAATCCGACGAGAATCAGAATTTGTATTTAACCGTATCCAGCCACAATCCCCACAAAACCGAGCTGGACGAAATCGTGGAAACGCTTAAGAAACATTGTTCTGACGTGAGCTTGAAACGCTTCGATGAAACCAAGGAATTACTGGAAGCGTCGTTTATGGTCGCCTATGCGGATTTTCAACAGTTGAATCAAAGCAAAGCAGGCTTGCGAAGTCTCAATGAATCGATAAAAATTACTTTTCTGGATAATAACGGCATCCATTCTTGAACAGGATTGGTAATCATGTTTTATACTCCTAACGATTCTGATGATTATCGGTATGAACGTAAATTTGTGGTTTCCGAGCTGACGAAGCCGCAAATAGAATCGTTGATTCGGCTGCATCCTGCGGCGTTTTCCGAGATCTACTACGAAAGATTTGTGAACAACATCTACTTTGACTCCTGCACGATGCAGAATTATTTTGCGAATATTGACGGTTTGCAGAACAGAACGAAATGTCGAATCCGCTGGTATGACGACCTGTTTGGTTTTATCGAAAAACCGGTGCTGGAGCTCAAAATTAAAGATGGATTACTGGGCAGAAAGGAATCTTTCCGGCTGCGGCCTTTTACTTTGGATGAACAGTTTCATCAGGATGTGATCCGGGAGGTCTTCCAAAAAACGGACATGCCGGCTGCTTTAAAAGCGGACTTGCTATGTTTTCAACCCGTTCTGCTCAACCGCTACAGTCGTCGTTATTTTCAATCTGTCGATGGCAATTATCGAATGACTATCGATACTCAAATGGCGTATTACCGCATCGATCCGTATGAAAACACCTTTCTGCAAAAACATAAGGATGACGATTTTATTATCGTCGAGATGAAATACAATTACGACCGGGAGCGGTTCGCACAAAAAATATCCGCATTTTTCCCGTATCGCATGACAAAAAGCTCAAAATATGTCAACGGAATTCAAAAGTTATTTTTAATGTAGCGATGAATACTTCATCACAGAATACACGGCGATTAACCATTCTTCTGTTTACGGCGCTCATTTTGATTCTGCCGTTACTGGGTTACATCGTTTTCATGGCTGACAAGATTCTTCTGATTTTCGGACTGGCGGCTATCGGACTGATCTTATTTTCCATTCTCAGACCCGAAGCTTCCACTCTTGTCGTTGTGTTCGTTTTGTACACGAATATGGCGGTGGTCGCCAAAACGCTCCACGGTGTTCCCGATGTTTTGGCAGGTGCGTTTTCACTTCTGCTGTGTTTACCTCTGGCGAATTTTCTTTTTATAAAGCGTCAAAAATTAATCATCGATTACGTCACGCTTCTCATGATCGTGCTGTTGGCGGTGACGGTTGCCTCTTCGTTTTTCGCCATCGATCAGGACCTGGCGTTCCTGTGGGTTTTAAATTACCTTCTCGAGGGTGTCGCGATTTACTTTCTCTTCGTCAATGTGATTCGAACTCAGAGAGTTTTAAAGAAAGTCATTTGGGTGTTGGTCATTGCCGGCGCAATGTTAGGGAGTTTTAGTCTGTATCAGGAATTTTTTAACGACTATCACACGACTTTTGGCGGTCTCGCTCAGCGGAGCAAGGAGGTTGAGTTTGAAGATGAGTTTTATGGCGATATCTACGGCCAGGGGAAGTTTTTTAAGACACGCGATAAAGTCCGGGGAAAGAATCGTTCCGGCGGTCCATTGGGCAAAGCAAACCGCTACGCGCAAATCATGCTGGTCCTGGTCCCGTTAGGGTTGTTTCGATACTGGAGTGAAGATAAAAAACGGCTGAAATATTTTGCCGCAATCGGCACCGTCATTATCTTGAGCGGAGGCGTTCTGCTGACGTATTCACGCGGCGGGTTTCTCACTTTGGTTTTGATGGTGCTGCTGTTGTTGATCTTCCGTTATGTGCGATTCCATCAGCTTCTGCTCTCCATTTTGGTTTTGATTGTTTTGATGACTGTCGCGGCGCCGGGATATTTGGTTCGTATCCAGTCCATTCAGGGGGTTGAAGGACTTTTTTCGAATTCGGCAGCAGTGCGTCCGGATGGCACGACCAAAGGCCGGCTGACTGAAATGCTCGCGGCGTTGATGGCGTTTCTCGATTACCCCATATTAGGAGTCGGGCCGTCTCAATATACTCCTTACTATTCCGAGGAGTATCAGAACGATCCGGATATTGCCTTCAGGTTTCTCGGCAGAAAACGCCGCGCTCATATTCTCTATTTTGAGCTCGCGGCTGAAACCGGTATTCTTGGGATCGGGACTTTTCTTGCCATCGCCATTCTTGTGATGTACCGCTTGTGGACGGTTCGCAGAAAAACCATCGCTGAACATCCGGTTTTTGCGAACATGGTGACCTCGCTCTGGTTTAGCATGGTTGCCTACTTAGGGACCGCCGTTTTTCTGCATCTCTCTTATCAAAGATACTATTGGTTTGTTGTCGCCTTAAGCGGCGCAGCGATTCAAATTTATGAGAACGAGATCAAAGAAGCCAAGTCTAAGCAGCCGGCAAACAAAAAGCTCAAGACTCAGAGCGTCTTTTCTCAACGAAAACCCGCACTTGCCGGCAACGGTCTTATCAACTGGGAGAACCCAAAAAAGAGTGTCAATGACAGCACAGCGTACCATCCAGCAAACCCGATATTCCGAAACGGTTCCTCGGAATAATCAATTTCACACTATCCGGCGATTGGATTGGCGATTCTTATTGCCGGATCCGCGTTTAAACCGTGTGATTTATTTCGGCCCGGAAAACGATCCTCTGGCAGCGGCTCTCAAACAATTCGCAGACTTTTTTCAGGATGGGTCCTGCAACGGCAGGCGCGAGGATCCCTGCGACTTTGACGTGGCAGTTCTCAAAACCGAAAAACCTCTCATACTCGAGCGTGTGCACACCGTTCTCAAAACAGGCGGCTATCTCTATTGTGAAATAGACTCCGGCCAAGACGGCTTTCCGGGGATCACCAAACAAATTGAGCGTCTCAAAAACGCCGGCTTTGCAAAGGTGTGGGTCTACTGGCATCGTCCGAATTTTGAGAACTGTTTGGATATCGTGCCGCTGGGGGAAAAACAAGCGATCGATCATTTTTTTGGTCAGAAACGAACGGATGTGAAGGGACGCGTAAAAACAGCCGCCGGACGTCTGTTGTCTGCGCTCGGTATGCTGCGTTTAATGATTTCAAATCTTAGCTTTGTCGCATGCAAGTCTTAGGGATTTTAGGAAGAAAAAGATAAAGGATTATCAAAATGAACTCTGTTATCACATTTCTTTCCGAGAATTGGCAGCGATTGGAGTTGCAACGATTTGGGGGCGCTCCGGACTTATCTTCTCTAATCGTCACGCCTCGATTCAAAGCTTCAAGCCATCTCATTTTTTTTATTCTCACAAAAACCGAAACCGAGCCGATTTTAGTGGTAAAGGTGCCGAGAATTCCCGGCGATAACCGCCGTCTGCAACGTGAGGCCGAGAACTTGCGCTGGATTCAATCGACGCGTTCCGATGGTTTCGATTCTATTCCGAAGGTGATCGCTTTTGAAGACTATGCAAAAAACCGCTTTCTGGTTGAGACCGCCGTGACTTACGAAACGATGAGACCGGGGGTCGTTCGCCGTCGTCCGGAGATTTGTATTAACGCCATTTTGGATTGGCTCATCGATTTGCAAAATTCAACCCGGACAAAACGCGACTTTTCCGAGGTGAAACATCGCCGCGAGCTTGTGCTTCGGCCGTTACAATATTTCGAGCAGACTTTTCCGTGTTCTTCCGTAGAGAAAGATCTGGTGGCAGATACGAAACAAATTGTCATGTCCTTACTGGAAGAAACCTGGCCCTTTGTGTGCGAACACGGGGATTTAAGCTCGCCCAATATCTTAATGGGCCAAGAAGATAAAATCGGAGTGGTTGATTGGGAGTTGGCTGAGCCGCGCGGGGTTCCGGCAACGGATCTGTTTTTCTTTTTGACCTATATTGCATTTGCGAGAAAAAATGCGCGCAAAAATGAGGATTATCTTGCCGCTTTTCATAAGGCCTATTTTGAGGAGTCTCCCTGGACCGCGCCTTACATTAAACGCTACCGGGAAAAAATATCCATTTCCGAGAAGATTTTGAAACCGCTTTTTGTCCTGTGCTGGAGCCGTTACGTGGCCAGCCTTGTCGGTCGACTCAAGACCTATGAAGATGAAGAAGGAAAGTTATCAAAGCAAACGGCTGATTGGGTACGCAGCAATCGTTATTATGCGCTGTGGAATTACGCAGTGGAGAATAATGGGGCGCTGGCTTTAGCCTCATGAGGAGAATGTTCTGTGTTTACTGTGTCCTTAATCGGCCCTGACGGCGTCGGAAAAACCACCATTGTCGCTCGGCTGCAGAAATCACTGCCCATGCCGGTGAAATACATTTATATGGGCGACAACATCGAATCGTGTAATTATATGTTGCCCACGATGCGGTGGTGGAAGCAGCGAAATCCGGCTTCCGGACACAACGGAAAACACTCGCAGATTGAGGCGAAATTTCACAAGAGCGGATCTCAAACCCCAGCACAGCCAAACAGGATTCGGAGAGTTCTTCGAGCTGTCAAAAAAACGGCCGGGTTTGTGAACCGGATTTTAGACGTCTGGTATCGTTACTTTATGGTGTTTTATTTCTCTCGCAAAGGCTATGTCGTTCTGCTCGACCGGCATTTTACCTTTGATTACTATCATTTTGATATTGCCCCGGAAAATGGCAAGCCTTCGTTCAAGAGACGTCTCAACGGCCTGATTCTCAAACACACGATTCCCGACCCGGATCTGGTCATCTGTCTCGACGCACCGGCTGACGTCATTTTTAAGCGGAAAGGGGAATTTAGCGTCGAGTATCTCGAGATGCGGCGCAGACAATATCGAAGTTTACAATCGATTGCCAAGCATTTTGCTCTGGTCGATGCAAACCGAAAATTGGAGACCGTGATCGGCGATGTCAAAAATCTGATTTGCGACTTTCAGGCCAAAGCGGCGAAGCCACAAACAGAGAAAACGTAAAACGGTGACCATGCCTCACTCTAACGGCGTCATGCCGAAAATTTTCGTCTCCGATGCAAATAGAGGCAGCGCTATCGCGATTATCCGTTCCTTGGGAAGAAAAGGTTATCGCGTGGTTGCCGCCGATTCCGACCCGCAAAGCTTAGGGTTTAAGTCGCGTTATGTACACGAAAAAGTCGTGTATCCGGCGCCTGAGCTGAATCCGCAGGCTTTTGTTGATTTTATGTTGGAAACCGTTGCTGCAAAAGGGATTGATTTGATCGTACCGGTGACCGATTTAGTCGTTCAACCTTTAGCGCACTCTCGGGATCGCTTCGAAAAACACACCCTGTTGGCCATTCCCAGCGATGAATTGCTGGCAGCCGTCACTGACAAGGACAAGACGGTTGCAATTGCGAAAAAATTACACGTACCGGTTCCCCAAACCTATACAGTGGATTCTGTGACAGAGGCTTTGCAAAAAGCGGATGATTTAGGTTGGCCGGTGGTTTTAAAACCCAAAGTATCGCGTCTGCTGCATGCCGGCGAGAGTATTGAGAAGTTCAAAGTCACCTACGCAGAGAACCCGGACAGTTTACGCCGCCAGATGCAGAATTTGGAAGGGCGGTGTCCCGTCCTCTTACAGAGTTATTTCGATGGAATTGGGCACGGTGTGGAGCTCTTGATGAATGAGGGCGAACCCGTTGCGGCTTTTCAGCATAAACGACTGCGTGAAATGCCGATTAGCGGCGGGCCGAGCTCCTACCGCGAAAGCGTGAAACTCCATCCGGACCTTTATGAGCATTCCGTACGTCTTCTTCAAGAATTACGCTGGACCGGGTTGGCTATGGTTGAGTTTAAAGTCGGGGATTCACGGGCTGAGCTGATGGAAATAAACGGCCGGGTATGGGGCTCGCTGCCTCTGGCAGTGGCCAGCGGCGTCGATTTTCCAGCTATGCTGGCCCAGCTCTATTTAGACGGCGCCAGCTCCTTGCAACGCAATTTAGATTCCAATTATCAGATCGGCTTACGGTGCCGAAATCTCGGACTCGATTTGATGTGGATTTACTCTGTCCTTGCCGGAAGAAAGAAATATTCTTTTTTTAAAATGCCGAACCGTTCGCAGGCTGTTTCGGCTTTCTTGAGTCTGTTCAATCCGGCCAATAAATTCGATTTGTTGAGTTTGGAGGATCCCACGCCCGGGTTCGCTGAGATTCCCCGCATTTATCAAAAATTCTTGAAGAAGAAAAAGGAAACATATCAATCCTGAAAGGGTTCTGAACGGCGCAAAACGATAGCTGTGATCGTCCAATTAACCCTGTCAGGGTTTACAACGGTAATGAGGAATCACAACACGAGATAAGTGCAGCACGCTAACGGCAGACAATCGAATTATATCCGGGTCCTGACCTACCACCGGGTCGCCCATTTAGACGATCGTCCCTGGCTCAATCCGGGGCTCATCAGCGCCACTCCTAAGCTATTTGAACGACAGATGAGTTTCCTGGCCCAAAACTACAACGTCGTTTCTATGCAAGAAATCCTGGACTCGGTCGCGGGAACAAAACCGCTGCCCCGCAAAACTGTACTGGTGACGTTTGACGATGCGTACCGGGATTTTGCTGAAAATGCTTGGCCTATTCTTCAGCGTCTCCGGCTGCCTGTCACGGTTTTCGTTCCCACGGCTTATCCGGATCAGCCCAAAAGGATGTTTTGGTGGGACAAGCTGCACCAGGTGTTCACGGGCAACGACCGGCTTGAATCGACCCCAGTGGGCGCGATATCGTTGAAAACCGATGAGGAGCGCCGTGACGGCCTGAAAAGACTGCAAGGTTATATTAAAAAGTGTCCTCATGAGAAAGCCTTGCAGATAGTCGATGAATTGTTCGATAAGTGCGCTGATGGCAAAGCCGTGCTGCCGAATGTGCTTGGGTGGCAGGAGTTGCGGCAATTAGCAAACGATGGCGTCACGCTTGGCGCCCACACACAGACGCATCCGGTCTTAACGCGAATCCATCCGGAGAAGGCCAAATCTGAAATGCTCGGCTCGCAATCCGACTTACAGCGTGAAATCGGCGATGTGCTGCCGATTTTTTCCTACCCGGATGGCGGCCACAACCAGCGAATCCTGGATATCTTACGAGATGCCGGTTTTGTGCTCGGTTTTAACGGACCCGCGGGAACTGACGATTTAACTTCCGGAGAGCTGCTGCGAATTCGGCGGATCAACATCACGCCGAAGTCGTCGCATCTTCTGTTTCGCGTCCGTATGTCGCGCTGGTTTTCGCCGGTTGAACGGTTTCGTCACCGCAAGCGAATTCAAGAGGTCACAGATGAAAATTAGGGGAGTCGATTAAGATGCAGGAAGTCATGCAGGAAACGGCCGTCGTGGAAGAAATGAGAGCGCCGGATCGAGAAAGCTCGTCGAGAAAAGTGAAAGTGGCGTATACGATGTCACGTTTTCCAAAATTGACTGAGACGTTTATCTTGTACGAAATTCTTGCTTTGGAAAAGATGGGCTTGGAAGTCGAGCTTTTCCCGCTTTTACGCGAGCGCCAATCGGTCGTCCATCAGGAAGCGGAAAAGATGCTGACGCGAGCCCATTTTTATCCTTTTTATTCCTTGTCCATCCTATGTGCTCATCTTTTTTATATCTGGCATAAGCCTGCGACCTATTTCAAAGTGCTTTTTGAAGTCTTTAAAGGGACATTTGGCAGCCTCAATTTTTTTGTCGGCGCGCTTGGAATTTACCCGAAAAGCGTCAAGATGGCCTATGATATGGAAAAACTTGGTGTGGATCATTTACACGCGCACTTTTGTACCCATCCGGCCGTGGCTGCACTCATTATCAAACGGCTTACCGGCATTCCGTACAGCTTTACGGCGCACGGCTCCGATTTACATGTGGAGCGCCGGATGCTCGATAAAAAGATCGAACAAGCGGCTTTTTGCGTGTCCGTCTCCTCATTTAATAAAAAAGTGATGCTCGAAGAGTGTGGGGAGGGAGTGCGTGACAAAATCGAGGTTGTGCACTGCGGCGTGGCTGTGGATGAGTTTATCCCTGCATCAGGTTCAAGTAAAAACGGTCCTTTTGAGATTATCTGTGTTGCCTCGTTCGAAGAGGTGAAAGGTCATCAATATTTAGTTGAAGCCTGCCAAATCCTCAACGAGAAAGGCGTTGATTTCCGGTGTCATTTAATCGGTTACGGCCCCTTAAAAAAGAAAGTCTCTGAGCATATCCGGCAGTTGGGTCTACAGGAGAAGATTTTGGTTCATAAACCGATGTCTCGACCGGAAATTTTAGAGAGGCTTGCCAGCGCAGATGTGAAGATTCTTGCGAGCGTTCCCACAACTCGAGGCAAACGGGAGGGCATCCCGGTGGTGTTAATGGAAGCCATGGCGTGCGGCCTGCCGGTGGTTTCCAGCCAACTGTCCGGAATCCCCGAGCTGGTTGAAGATGGACAAACCGGGATTTTGGTAGCACCTCGAGATGTGATTGGACTGGCCAATGCTTTACTCAAACTGCATCAAGAACCGGATGTGCGACAAAAAATGGGAAAGGCCGGCAGGACAAAGGTCGTGGCTGAGTTCAATTTGAGTAAAAACGCCCAAAGACTCTCAGAGCTTTTCTTGGAGCATCTAACAGAGTCTAAAAAGTGAGAACCGGCAATTCTCCTACACCCTGGTCAGCCGGTTTTGTTACCGCTTTACCAGGAGATTTCCGCTTTTCAACACTTCTTCCCATTTCCAAATGACATTCCTGATTTAGTGATTGGCCGAAAACTCGAAGAATACGCGATTAAAAACCTCTTCGCGAAGGCGCCCCAGGGAGCTAAGCAAGAATTCACCCTCTGCCAAGAGGCCTTCGGCAAGTAAGAATCGTTTTCGGTCAAGCCCTATTGGTTGGTCTCGCGCGTCATGGGTCGGGCGTAATGCAGGCATCTTGCCTGCAAGCTGGAAACCCGCGATGCATTTTCTCAAGTAAGTGAGGTCTTACTTTCGCGGTAATAGGTCCGTTACGGTGAGGTGATCGTGACCGTTCAGAACACGGATAATCGGAAAGCACGGATGCCT